>NZ_JBJGXA010000004.1:0-69876 GCF_045107195.1 Erwinia sp. AnSW2-5 | reverse complement strand
TGGTAGTGTGGGGTCTCCCCATGCGAGAGTAGGGAACTGCCAGGCATCAAATAAAGCAATAACCCCGACCGAAAGGCCGGGGTTTTTTGCGTTTATGGCTTTTATTAGCGAAGAAAAGCAAAGTCTCAATGGCAGATACCGAATCAACAGATAAGCCTTATGCTTTCATATAGGGCTTATCTGTTGATTCGATATGCTTTCACATAGGTTTTTTCAGACATAAAAAAGCCCCGCCGATGAGTTGGCAGGGCTTGATGATGTTATTTATAGTGTTAAATCAGTGTATTACTTGTGACAGGAAGGCGCGGGTACGTTCAGATTTAGGATTAGCGAAAAACTCCTGCGGCGGGGCTTCTTCAACGATCTCACCACGATCCATAAAGATCACCCGGTCTGCCACGGTGCGGGCGAAGCCCATTTCGTGGGTCACACACAGCATCGTCATACCGTCTTCTGCCAGACCAATCATCGTATCCAGTACTTCCTTCACCATCTCCGGATCAAGTGCGGAAGTGGGTTCATCGAACAACATAATTTTTGGCTTCATACACAATGAACGTGCAATCGCTACGCGCTGCTGCTGGCCACCGGAGAGCTGCCCCGGGAATTTATGCGCATGCTCGGCAATACGTACACGCTCAAGATAATGCATCGCCAGCTCCTCGGCCTCTTTCTTCGGGGTTTTACGGACCCAGATAGGCGCGAGCGTACAGTTTTGTAATACGCTCAGGTGCGGGAACAGATTGAAATGCTGAAACACCATACCGACTTCGGTACGTACGCGTTCAATATTGCGTAAATCGTCATTGAGTAATGTGCCGTCAACAACGATACGGCCCTGCTGATGTTCTTCCAGGTGGTTAATACAACGGATAGTCGTCGACTTCCCTGAGCCGGAAGGGCCACAGAGCACGATGCGCTCACGCGGTTTTACCTGCAGGTTGATATCTTTCAACACATGAAACTGGCCGTACCATTTGTTCACGTTTTCGAGCGTAATCATCATCGCGTCATCAGATGGGGTAATAATTTGAGTCATTTTAAACCTCAGTGCGGTGTGCGCCCGGTGTGGAAGCGCTTTTCCAGATATTGGCTATAGCGCGACATGCTGAAACAGAAAATCCAGTAGACCAAAGCAGCAAAGACATAACCCTCGGTAGACATCCCCAGCCAGTCTGGGTCGACGGTAGCCTGCTGCACGCTACTGAACAGATCAAACAGACCGATGATGATCACCAGGCTGGTATCTTTAAACAGAGCAATGATGGTATTAACAAGGCCAGGAATAACCAGCTTTAATGCCTGAGGCAGGATCACCAGCCCCTGGGTTTTCCAATAGCCTAAAGCCAGTGACTCGGCGGCTTCATATTGCCCTTTCGGCAAAGCTTGCAGGCCACCACGAACCACCTCGGCCACATAAGCCGACTGGAACAGAATCACCCCGACCAGCGCACGAATAAGCTTATCGATAGAGCTGCCCTCAGCCATAAACAGCGGCAACATCACCGAAGACATAAACAGTACGGTGATCAGCGGCACGCCACGCCAGAACTCAATAAACAGAACACATAGCGTGCGCACCACCGGCATACGTGAACGCCGGCCGAGTGCCAACAGAATGCCCAACGGTAAGGCTCCGGCGATCCCCACAGACGCGATAATCAGCGTCAGGGTCAGTCCGCCCCATTGACGGGTTTCGACACGCTCCAGCCCCAGATAGCCGCCATACAGCAAAAACCAGACAACAACGGGGTAAATGACGGCCCAGGCGGCGATGTAAGTTCCTCGACGCGGCAGCCTTTTCAGGAACATGGGGATAATCGACAGCAGACCGATCACCAGTGCAAGGTTGATACGCCAGCGCAATTCATGGGGATACAACCCATACATAAACTGACCAAAACGTGAATGGATAAACACCCAACACGCCCCCTCTTTAGTACAGTCAGCGCGCGTTTCACCCAACCAGTTAGCCTGGAACACCAGCCAGTTCAGTGCTGGAGGGATAACGGCCCATATGACCCACAGGCAGAACAGTGTCAGCAGCGAGTTGCCCAGGCTTGAGAACAGATTTCTTCTTGCCCACAACACGGCACGTGACAATGTGCTGGTTGGTGCGGCAGGTGTGTCATGAGTGGTAACAGTCGTCATAATCCTGTTCTCTTAGCGCTCAATGAGGGCGATTTTGCGGTTGTAGATATTCATTAACAGCGAAATCGACAGGCTGATGATGAGGTACACACCCATTGTGATAGCGATCGTCTCGATGGCCTGGCCCGTCTGATTCAGTACCGTCCCGGCAAACAGCGACACCATATCGGGGTAACCAATCGCTGCTGCCAGCGAAGAGTTTTTCACGATATTAAGATACTGACTGGTGAGCGGAGGAATAATCACGCGCATTGCCTGCGGGATAATGACCTGACGCAGCGTGACCGGATTCGGTAAGCCGAGAGAACGTGCTGCCTCATGCTGACCGTACGGAACAGACTGAATGCCTGAACGAATGACTTCAGCAATAAACGAAGAGGTATAGATCGACAGAGCCAGCGTTAGTGCCGCCAGTTCAGGGATCAGGACGAAACCACCACGGTAGTTAAAGCCACTGAGCTCCGGGATATCCCAGTGCATAGGGCTGCCTGCAAACAGCGAGGCGACCAGTGGGAACACAACCAGCATCGCGATGGCCGCAGGCCAGGTCCGGCGCAATTGTCCCGTTTTTAACTGATGCTGTTTGTTATAGCGGAACAGGCCGAAGGTGATGACCAGTGCCAGCAGCACGGCGATCAGAAAAGCCCCGCTTCCCGCTGCATACTCGGGCCACGGGATATACAATCCGCGGTTGCTGACAAACGCGAGATCAAAGGCATTCAGTGCCTGACGAGGTCCTGGCAGATTGCGTAACACAGCGAAATACCAGAAGAATATCTGCAACAGCGGCGGGATATTACGGAACGTCTCAATATAAATATTAGAGATTTTTCGCAGCAGCCAGTTGTCAGATAAACGGGCCAGACCGATAAAGAAGCCGAGGAAAGAAGCAAAGACGATACACAGCGCAGAGACCAGCAGGGTGTTGGTGAGACCCACCAGGAACACACGCGCGTAGGTATCCCCTTCAGTGTAATCAATCAGATGCTGGACGATACCAAAGCCAGCGCTACGTTCAAGGAAACCAAAACCGGAAGTAATGCCACGGCTCGCCAGGTTAATGATGGTGTTATGAATCAGATAACCTGCAACGGCCAGAACCGCGACGATCGCAATGATCTGGTAAAGCCAGGCGCGCACCGCAGGATTGCTGAATGAAAAATCCCTTTTTACGGTTGGGCGTTGAGACATGTTGAGACCTCAGTGACGAACATTCTGGCGTGGGCACCAGCGAGGCTGGTGCCCTGTAATCGTGGGAATTAACGTACTGGTGGTGCGTACTGAATGCCGCCATTGTTCCACAGGGCATTCTGACCACGAGCAATTTTCAGCTGACTGTCTTTACCGACGTTACGGTCAAAGACCTCCTGATAGTTGCCCACTTGCTTGATGATGTTGTAAGCCCATTTGTTATTGAGCTTCAGGTCTTTACCGAAGTCACCTTCCGCGCCCAGCAGATGAGCCATATCTGGCGTCGATGGCTTGGCTGTCAACTGATCAACGTTTTTAGAGGTAATGCCCATCTCTTCAGCATTCAGCATTGCGTACAGAGACCATTTAACGATGGTGTACCAATCGTCATCACCACGGCGTACAACCGGACCCAGAGGCTCTTTGGAGATCACTTCCGGCAGAACGATAAATTCATTGGGTTTGCCCAGCTTGATACGCAACGCGTAAAGCTGAGACTGGTCGGAGGCGAGCGTGTCGCAGCGGCCTGTATCCAGTGCTTTAGCGGATTCATCAGAGCGATCGAAAGTCACCGGGGTATACTGCATTTTGTTGGCTTTGAAGTAGTCGGCCACGTTGAGCTCGGTATCAGTACCGGCCTGGATACACACAGTGGCGCCGTCCAGTTCTTTAGCACTTTTCAGACCGGCTTTTTGGTGGGTCAGGAAGCCAATACCGTCGTAATAGTTCACGCCGGCGAAGATGAAGCCCATACCGCCGTCACGGGAGGAGGTCCAGGTGGTATTACGTGACAGGATGTCGACCTCACCTGATTGCAACGCAGTGAAGCGCTCTTTCGCGGTCAGCGGGGTGTATTTTACTTTTCCAGCGTCACCAAACACGGCGGCAGCGGCAGCACGACAAACATCCACATCAATACCCGTAAATTTACCGCTGGAATCCGCATAGGAGAAGCCAGGCAAGCCATCGCTGATACCGCACTGCACAAAGCCTTTCTTCTTAATGGCGTCCAGTGTCGTACCCGCATGGGCCTGATTCGCAACCGCAAACAGCGTCGCTGCAGCAATCATCGTCGAGAGCATCATCTTTTTCATAAAGCATCCTGTGTGGCGAATTCGTTTTGTTATGTTTAGCGCACGCTTTGGTGCACTTTGCCTGTCAGTGGCCGAAGCCATTCACTGCTTTGCAAAGGTAATGCCAGATTTGCATAGCCCTGAATTTGTTGAAAAGCTTTGCTAATAAAGGGGAGTTTCTTACAAGCAGCATTAATATCGCGCACCAGGAAGGGGCAAAAATAGCCATGATGGTCACAAATAGTGCATTTAGTTTCACTATATGGAAGCAGTGTGAGGACGGCGTCAGTTTTTGTTACTTAAATGTAAATATTCTTGCGCAAGCCAGCGCCCTGAGGCGCTGGTTAGAAAGGAGGGGGACGAAGAGGATTAATATAAAGAACTGGCACCGGCAGGGCGGGTTTTAAAGCGGCGATGCAGCCACATATACTGGTTCGGCGCGCGCATAATCTCTCGTTCAATCACCCGATTCATGTACTCGGCTGCCAGCTGTTCGTTATCAATCGGGTAATCCTGGAGCTCAGGCTGGATGACCAGCTCATAGCCACTGCCATCTTCTTTGCGGATCAACACAACCGTGATCAACGCGGGTTTCGCCATGCGCGCAAGCATCCAGGTGCCGCTGGTGGTCGCCGCCTCTGGCACGGCAAACAGTGGGGCAAAGACGCTCCCCTTCGGGCCATAATCCTGGTCTGGGGCAAACCATACCGCTTCACCCTGTTTTAGCGCCTGCACCATGCCGCGCAGGTCACGGCGATTAATCATCGCCTTGTTAGAACGCATACGGCCTTTGGTCTGTATCCATTCCATCAGTTTGTTGTTGTGCGGGCGATACATCGCCATCATTGGCTGACAGATGCCCATTGCGCGTCCGCCCAGCTCCAGTGACATAAAATGCACCCCAATAATCAGTGCACCACGTCCATCACGCTGCGCAGCTTGCAGGTTTTCCAGGCCGGTCACACTGAACCAACGCTTCACCCGACGATCGGACCAGAACCAGGCCATGCCGGTTTCCAGTAATCCCATCCCCAGAGATTCAAAGTTCCCGACGATACGGCGCTCGAGTTGCTCAGGGGTGATATCCGGGAAACAGAGTTCCAGGTTACGACGGGCAATCGAGACACGGCGTTTCATAAAACGCATGGAGGTACGGCCCATCCAAAGGCCCAGTTTATTCAATACAGGATAAGGGAGCTGTACCAGCAGGAATAATACACTGACGCCAAACCAGGTCAGCCAGTAGCGCGGGCGCAGAAAGCTTTTCTGGAATTTTTGTGACTGCTTCATATTTACTCATTTAGGGCAGAGAACCTGTAACGCATCATGAACGAAATCAGTTGCGATACAATGACTCAGATACCCGTTCAGGACGATGGTTTAGCCACGACTCGTTTTTGGCCGCAATTTACATTCGTGAGATATTGCGCGCTGCGTTCAGTACGGTGAGGGTAGCGGGCCTGCGAAGGAATTTCCAATACACGTGATTTTACACAGGTTATCCTGCATACAGGAAGAGGTGAGTTGCAATTTTCTCATGCGAAAGGCCTGACAATTTTCACCCATTCTCCGCAATCACCTTCATAGCATGCGTGATGGGCGATACTGCTATCAATAAAAAAGCGCTTAGCCCTAAAAAGGGATAAGCGCTTTCGAAACAACATGATAGCCAGGGCTATTAGTTCATGCCGTATTTTTTCAGTTTCTTACGCAGTGTACCGCGGTTGATGCCCATCATCAGGGCTGCACGGGTCTGGTTGCCACGGGTGTATTGCATCACCATGTCCAACAGAGGCTGTTCTACTTCAGCCAGTACCAGCTCATACAGATCATTTACATCCTGACCATTCAGTTGAGCAAAATAGTTCTTCAGTGCCTGTTTGACCGAATCACGAAGTGGCTTTTGGGTCACCTGATCCTGTGAATTTACGGTAGATACGGTCAGTACGTCAGAATTTACGCGTTGTTCGAACATAGTTCTGTCAGCTCTTTATTTCTAATTACGCAAGATTTTCGAAGTATGCCTCCAACGCCTCCAGCTGTTCGCTGGCATCCTCTATGGCGTTGAATGTGCGCCGAAACTGGTCGTTTGGGGCGTGCTCCTGCAGATACCAGGAGACGTGCTTCCGGGCAATACGGTATCCTTTGCGGTGACCATAAAAGTCGTGCAGTTCCCGTAAGTGCCCGATGAGCAAGCGCTTTACTTCAGCCAATGGCATCGGTGCCAGCAGCTCCCCAGTGTCCAGATAGTGCTGGATTTCCCGGAAGATCCACGGTCTTCCCTGAGCCGCCCGTCCTATCATCAGGGCATCAGCCCCCGTATAGTCAAGTACGGCTCTGGCTTTATGCGGGTCAGTAATGTCTCCATTCGCGATAACCGGAATGGATACGTTCTGCTTAACTGTCCGAATGCTGTCGTACTCAGCTTCGCCGTTGAACAAACACGCGCGTGTGCGTCCGTGAATTGTCAGGGCCTGAATACCGCAGCGTTCAGCCAATTGGGCAATCTCTACACAGTTGCGGTTGTCGCTATCCCAACCAGTGCGAATCTTTAAGGTAACCGGTACGTCAACTGCATTCACCACCGCTAAGAGGATAGACCTCACCAGCTCAGGGTGTTGCAGCAGTGCCGAACCTGCCATCTTGCGATTCACTTTTTTGGCCGGACAGCCCATATTGATGTCGATTACCTGCGCACCCGATGCTGCATTGATGCGCGCGGCTCCCGCCATTTCTTCTGGGTCACAACCGGCAATTTGCACGGTACGAATACCAGGTTCGTCACTGTGTACCATACGCAACCGCGACTTATCGCTGGCCCAGACTTCTGGGTTCGACGACATCATCTCGGAGACGGTCATACCAGCGCCCATTGCATAGCAAAGGGCCCTGAAAGGCCTGTCTGATATCCCAGCCATCGGGGCTGCAATCAAACGATTACGAAGCTGGTGATTTCCTATGCGCATGAAAAAAAAGTGACCATAGTGTGTCCGCAAGGCGGCGTATATTACGCATTTTTTCAGGAAGATGAAAGGCCAAACTTTGAACAATCTATGATTGAAGGTAAAGGATAGTGGCTGGAGAGCGAGGTCGAAATTAAAATAGTCATAATATACATGGTGTTAAGTTATTTTGATTAAAGTATGTACAAAGGTTTTTCTTTTTTTATGACGTAGATAACAATATAAAGTTCGTCAGTTAAAGTGATTTCCCCTGCTTTTTGCATCATTAACACGCAAAAAGCAACGACGACAGTGTAAAAAAAGACAGTGCCGTCGCTGCACGTTACTCAACGATCACGCGGCCATGTAAAGGCTGAACAGGGCGATTGTTAGCATGCTTAAGTCGATGCTGGAATTGTTTAAGCTGCGCTTCAGACAGCGTCACAGGATGCTTCATCACTAGCCAGCGAAGTCCTTCAGTACAAGGCGGGGTCGTCAGGGAACCGCTAAACCGATAGTACTGCTTCTGCGCCGGGTATAAGGGAGACAGATCAATGGAGGTGGTCAGCGAAGCGGCCTTGTTTTGTTCTTCGGGGACTGCCGCCAGTAAAGCATTGAGTGCCGGGTTTTCGGCACCGACTTCAAGCATCACCGCAATAACGGCCAGTTCACCATTGTCATTTGCATGCACAAAGTGCGCTTCTAACGGATAAGATTTCCCGGCGATTCGATTTTCACTTGGCGCATGAAAATGGAACTGCATCAGGGTGAATTTTTCATTATCCAGTTTGAAATCATCACCATCTTTGACCGTAACCTGAATGGTGTGGCCATTGTTAACAATAGACTCTGTTTCGGTATGAAAGATCATATCTAACGGGGGCAACTTGCCATCGATCACGTCGTGTATATCAATGGGAGACTGGAACTTTCCATTATTGCAGGTCTTAAATTCGTCGCCCAGTTCTCCCCAGTGTTCTGGAGCACCTTTCCCTTCGTATGACCAGTGGGCTGTAGATTCTGCCCAAGCGGGCACGCCTGCTGCGATTGAGAGCAGCAGAGCAATGGAGGTTAATTTCATAATCCCTTATATCCTGAATAAGCCAGCTCCCGAGAGAGAACTGGCAGTGTTAATGTCTCTTGGCGCGCAGATAATATACCTGCTCACTCTGAAAACATACGATTCAGCCTAAAATTTGGGAAAAAGCGAACCGCTTTTTATGACCTCCGAACGCCAGTAATCCGGCACCATTCTTCTTTCTCCGCCACCGGATCGAGTGTAAACGTATCGGCATATGCCTCACACACGCTGTCAGCCTGGCTGGCGAGCACGCCCGAAAGACCAAGATGGCCGCCCGTTTTAGGCAGGACGCTAATCAGCGGTGCCAGCTCGCGCAGCGGACCTGCCAGGATATTGGCGACCACCACATCGGCAATGAGGTTGTCTGGTTGCTGGTGCGGCAGATACAGTGAGAGACGCTCAGATACGCCGTTGCGTTGGGCATTGTCACGGCTGGCCTGGATTGCCTGTGGATCGATATCAATGCCGATAGCGGCAGCAGCACCCAGCTTCAATGCGGCAATCGCCAGAATGCCGGAGCCACAGCCGAAATCGATCACTGTTTTGCCAACCAGATCCAGTCCATCCAGCCATGCGAGGCACAGTGCTGTCGTGGGGTGCGTACCCGTACCAAAGGCCAGACCGGGATCGAGCATCACATTGACGGCGGTAGGATCTGGCACATCACGCCAGCTTGGGCAGATCCATAAGCGTTCACCAAAACGCATCGGGTGGAAGTTATCCATCCACTCACGTTCCCAGTCTTTGTCTTCGATCTGCTCAATCTTATGATGGAAACCTGCGCCCAGCAGCGGATGCTGCTCCAACCCGGCAATCACATCCGGCATCTCGGTTTCCGCATCAAACAGGCCGATCACATCGGTATCGCCCCACAGACGCGTTTCGCCCGGTAAGGGTTCAAACACCGGATTGTCGTGGGTATCCTGGAAGGTCACCGATACGGCACCGTTTTCAATCAGTGCATCACCCAGCTCTTCAGCCTGAGCGCCGGTGGTATTAAGCTTCATTTGGATCCAAGGCATAATAATCTCTTCATTCAATCGGAGTGGGGGCAGTCGTCGCTATGGTGTCAGAGTGACCAAAACGGTTGCCAATAATAAAGGCCAACAGGCTGAGTAACAGCGCCGGTACGATCGGGTGGAAACCCCAGGGTTGCAGCGACAGACTGGCCAGCAGGGTATAACAAGCAGCACCGACAATCATGCTGCTCAGTGCGCCCGCCGCGTTGGCTTTTTCCCAGTACAGTCCCAGCACCAGCGGCCAGAGGAAGACGGCTTCCAGCCCGCCAAAGGCCAGCAGATTCAGCCAGATAATCATATCGGGTGGATTCCAGGCTGCCACCAGCAGCAGCAGCCCCAGCACCAACGTGACCAGCGAGGATAAGCGCTTCAACAATGGTTCATTATCCAGCTGATGCGGCCGCATGCGCAGATAGAGATCTTTGACGATCGTTGCCGACGATTGTAGCAGCTGCGCGTTAATGGTGGACATGATCGCCGCCATCGGTGCCGCAAGGAAGATCCCGGCAGCCAGCGGTGGCAGTACATGGATCATCAACGTCGGGATCACCTGGTCCGGGATCTGCAAATCTGGGATCACTGCGCGGCCCAAAGCCCCTGCGAGATGCATACCAAACATCAGAACGGCAACGACCACGGTGCCAAGTATGATCGCCAGATGCACGGCTTTACTGTCTTTATAGGAGATGCAACGTACCGCCGTGTGTGGCAGACCAATAACGCCAAAGCACACCAGTACGGAGAAAGAGGCAAGGAATGTCGGGGTCAGAATGTCATCAACGCCTGTCGATGACACTAGCCTGGGATCAATATGCTGCAGGGTTTCTACCGCCTTGTGCATCCCGCCCGCGGCATGGATCACGGCAAACAGCAGCAGGAAGGTACCTGCCAGCATCACCAGACCCTGCATAGCATCATTAAGGACGCTGGCACGGAAGCCACCAAACGCCGTATACAAGGCGATGGAGATGCCAAAAATCAGCAGTCCGGTATCGTAAGGGATCCCCGCAGCGGTTTCCAACAGACGAGCACCGCCAATGAACTGCACGGTCATGGCACCGATAAAGGCGACCAGCAGGCTGATACTGGCCAGCCAGACAAGAATCGGGCTGCGATAGCGCGCATACAGCATATCGTTGAGTGTTACGGCGTTATAACGTCGCGCCAGAATGGCAAACTTCTTGCCCAAAATTCCCAGCGACAGCCATACGGCAGGAACCTGCACCATCGACAGCAGCACCCAGCCCAGTCCATATTTATAGGCTGCGCCTGGTCCACCAATAAACGAACTGGCGCTGATATACGTCGTGGTCAGTGTCATCGCCAGCACGAAGCCACCCATTGAACGGCTGCCGAGGAAGTATTCACTCAGAAAGCTGCCCTCACGGCGCTGGCGCATGGCATACACAGAAAGCCCTGCAACCAGTAACAGGTAGCCAATCAGAGGCAAAATAATGTCAAGCTTCACCATCATCCTCCAGGGGAATATCGCGGAAGATGACGCGAACCATCAGCCAGCAGAGAAAAATAAACAAACCGGGCACCAGCAGGCAGGCGATTTCAAACCAGTGCGGCAGCCCGGTGACACCTTGCACATTGTCCGGTAGCCAGGCTGACAGCGCCCAACAGGCAAGATAAGCCACCGCCAGCCAGAATGACCAGCGCGCTTCACGGTGGGCCTGAATAAAACGTTTTTCCATGGGTTTCTTCCCCAAAATAAGAAGGGGCCGAATAATCGGCCCCTCTGCATATCGATCTCTGCTGCCTGCGGGTTGGGCATGCCCAACCCTGACAGAATTACTTCTCTTGCAGGCCGAGTTTTTTCTCCAGATAGTGGATGTTGGTTCCACCGTGCTGGAAGTTCTCGTCAGACATGATTTTCATCTGCAGTTCGATGTTGGTTTTAATCCCGTCGATGATCAGCTCCGCCAGCGCATTTTTCATGCGTGAAATAGCCACATCGCGGTTTTCACCGAAAGTAATCAGTTTACCAATCATTGAGTCATAGTACGGCGGCACAGTATAACCGGCGTAGATATGCGATTCCCAGCGCACACCAAATCCACCAGGTGCATGGAAGCGGGTGATTTTGCCTGGGCTTGGCAGGAAGGTGTTGGCGTCTTCAGCGTTGATACGGCATTCCACCGCATGGCCGCGAATAACCACTTCTTCCTGTTTGATCGACAATGGCTGACCGGCAGCAATGCGCAGCTGCTCTTTAATCAGGTCAACGCCCGTGATCATCTCTGTCACCGGGTGCTCTACCTGAATACGGGTGTTCATCTCAATGAAGTAGAACTCACCGTTTTCATACAGGAACTCGAAGGTGCCTGCGCCACGATAGCCGATATCAACACAGGCTTTCGAGCAGCGCTCGCCGATGTAACGGCGCATCTCTTCGGTGATACCTGGTGCTGGCGCTTCTTCCACGACTTTCTGGTGACGACGCTGCATTGAGCAGTCACGTTCAGCCAGATAGATCGCGTTGCCCTGACCGTCAGCCAAAATCTGAATTTCGATATGGCGTGGGTTTTCCAGGTATTTTTCCATGTAAACCATGTCGTTGTTGAAAGCCGCTTTGGCTTCCGCTTTCGTCATGTTGATGGATTGTTCCAGATCTTTGTCGCCGCGCACAACGCGCATACCACGACCGCCGCCGCCGCCAGAGGCTTTGATAATCACCGGGTAACCGATGCGTTTCGCGAAGGCACGGTTTTTTTCCATATCTTCGGTTAACGGGCCGTCGGAGCCTGGCACTGTCGGAACGCCTGCTTTCTTCATCGCGGTAATCGCAGACACTTTGTCGCCCATCAGGCGGATAGTCTCTGCTTTCGGTCCGATAAAGATAAAGCCAGAGCGCTCAACCTGCTCGGCAAAGTCAGCATTCTCAGACAAGAAACCGTAGCCTGGGTGGATAGCGACAGACCCGGTGATCTCAGCCGCTGAAATCAGCGCCGGGATATTCAGGTAGCTTTTTACAGACGCTGGCGGGCCAATACAGACCGTTTCATCTGCCAGCAGTACGTGCTTCAGATCGCGGTCCGCAGTGGAGTGCACGGCCACAGTCTTGATGCCCAGTTCTTTACAGGCGCGGAGAATTCGCAGCGCGATTTCACCACGGTTAGCAATTACAATTTTATCCAGCATGGCTCGCCTCGTTATTCGATGACTACCAGCGGCTCGTCAAACTCAACAGGCTGACCGCTTTCGACCAGAATCGCTTTCACAATGCCGGATTTATCGGCTTCGATCTGGTTCATCATTTTCATCGCTTCAACGATGCACAGGGTATCACCGGCGTTAACTTTCTGACCGATTTCCACAAAGGCTTTCGCATCCGGGCTTGGGGTACGGTAGAAAGTACCGACCATAGGAGAACGCACGATATGGCCACTGATCTCAGCTGCGGCAGGCGCTTCCATTACCGGAGCGGTAGCCGGAGCGACAGCGTTAGCCAGCGCAGGCTGCTGCATCATTGGTGCAGCATAGGCCTGCTGCATCATCGGGTAACCGACGTTAACCGGTGCACGGCTGATGCGAACAGACTCTTCGCCTTCAGAGATTTCCAGTTCAGCGATGCCTGATTCTTCAACCAGTTCGATCAGTTTTTTAATCTTACGAATATCCATGAGTGTGGTTCCGTACTCTGTTTAATTAGATGATGACAGGCGTTTGACTGCCGTCTGTAAAGCCCAGGAATAACCGTCGACGCCAAGTCCACAGATCACGCCGGCAGAAATATCAGAAAGATACGAATGATGACGAAAGGGCTCACGGGCATGCACGTTTGACAGATGAACCTCGATAAACGGGATACTGACAGCCAGCAGGGCATCACGCAGTGCCACGCTGGTATGGGTGAATGCCGCCGGGTTTATGACGATATAATCGACATTGCCTTTCGCCTCATGTATGCGATCGATCAGCGCATATTCCGCATTAGACTGGAGATGACTCAGTGTGACGTTAAGTGCGTTAGCCTGCGAGGTCAGATCGCTGACAATCTCGGCCAGCGTGGTATGACCATACTTTTCTGGCTCACGGGTGCCCAACATATTCAGGTTGGGGCCGTTCAAAAGCAGTACGTGCAACTTATCCGTCATCTTGCTGCTATCTCCTGCGATAATAATGGCATCGCACAAAATACATCGCCAAAGCCAGTTTGTCACCATTTCAGATGAAATTTGGCAAAGGCAACGCTATGAAGTCGGGCATTATAACGATATCAACGCAATTAGCAGCTAAATACTGGTCGTATCAGCGAAGATGATCAACCACGCCCCGGTAAAAAGGCACGGTTGATTTCTGAAGATGTGGTGTGGAACACAGTAATCAGGATTTGCCAGGCAGCCACTTACGTAGCTTTTTGTAACGCCATGCCAGCAAGATCGCGGCAATTAACGCATAAATCCACGGCTGAGGGGAAAGGATTTTTACCGACCAGAGATAATGAACCGGTGCCAGGATAGCCACCAGATAGACGGCATTGTGCAGTGTTTGCCAGCGTTTACCCAATGCGCGCTGTGCCCGCTGGAACGATGTGGCGGCCAGCAACAGCAGCACGAGCCAGCAAATAATGCCGAGTGTCAGGTAAGGGCGTGAGATCAACTCCGATCCCAGCAGACCCAGATTACTGATCCCCAGTTCCAGTACCGAATAGCTCACCAGATGCAGCGTTGCCCAGGCAAAACACCATAATCCCAACAGACGGCGTACGCGAATCAGCAGCGGTTGCTTACCGTAGCGTGCCAGTGGCGTTACCGCGAGAGAGGCCAGCAAAAATTTTAATGCCATTCTGCCGGTAAAATGCTGGATATCTTTGGCCGGATCGGCGCTGAACCAGCCCTGATCAATCGAGAGTAGCAGCCACAATAGCGGCAGAAAACCCGCTAAATGCAGCAACACTTTCAGGCCAGTAATCTGTTTTAACGACAGGCGTACCATTTAGAAATTCTCCCGCAGATCCAGCCCGCGGTACAGTGAAGCCACCTGTTCTGCATAGCCGTTAAACAGCAGTGTTGGCTGGCGTTTAACATCAAGAATGCCACCGGCGCCGATAAAACGTTCCGTTGCCTGTGACCAGCGAGGGTGATCGACGTGAGGATTCACATTGGCGAAGAAACCATATTCATTGCCCGCCAGCTGATTCCAGGTCGTTGGGGGCATATCTTTCACCAGGGTGATTTTCACGATCGACTTGATGCCTTTAAAACCGTATTTCCACGGCACGGTCAGGCGGATTGGCGCACCGTTTTGTGGTGGCAGTGCTTTACCGTATACACCCGTGGTCAATAGCGTAAGCGGATGCATGGCTTCATCCAGCCGCAGGCCTTCCACATAAGGATAATCCAGCCCGCCGCCGATAAAGCGATCCTGCTGGCCTGGCATCTGATCGGGCGCATAGAGCGTCTGGAATGCGACATAGCGCGCGTTGCTGGTAGGTTCGGCGGCTTTCAGTAGTTTACCCAGCTCAAAACCAATCCACGGGACCACCATGGACCAGGCTTCAACACAGCGCATACGGTAAATGCGCTGTTCCAGTGGAAAGCGTTTAAAGATGTCATCCATATCCAGCGTCAGCGGCTTGCCCACTTCACCGCCGATCTGGATCTTCCAGTCGGTGGTTTTTAATGTGCCGGCGTTGGCGGCAGGATCGGCTTTATCCAGCCCAAACTCATAGAAGTTATTGTAGCCAGTGACCTTGTCTTCTGGCGTCAGGGCCAGGTCCGCCTGATATTGTGCGGGTTGGCTAAACTGCAATGCTTTACCGGATGCCGCCTTCGGGCGGTCATTACCTTTAAACCATGACAGCACATCAGCGCGAGCGGCGGTGGGCAGGGAGAGTGCAGCCGCACTCAACCCGAGGGTTTTGAGCAGCGTACGACGGCGTGTATTAAAGACGCTCTCCGGCGTGACATCATTTTCAGTCAGTTTGTTGATGGTTTTCATCGGTGACCCTTGCTCAGGTATGAGTAATCACTCTGAGCATGGCGCAGTCCCACGGTTTAAGCGAATACTGGCGGAAAAATATGAAATTTCCTGGAAGAAATGTGTCCCTCACCACCATCGAGAGGGACAAAAGATTAGCGGATACGCACCAGAGTACGGCCAGTGAGCTCGTTATTCAGCAGTTTTTCAGCGGCACTGGCGGCTTCTGACAGCGGCACTTCCGTGGTGGCTTGTTGATAAAACGATGCTGGCAGCACTTTCAGCAGACGTTTCCAGGCTTCACGACGACGTGGTGCTGGCGTCATTACGGAATCCACCCCTTGCAGACGGACATTACGCAGGATAAACGGCATAACGCTGGTGGGCAGTGCAAAGCCACCCGCCAGGCCGCACGCGGCGACGACACTGTTGTAGTTCATCTGCGCCAGCACAGTAGCCAGCACCTGATCGCCTGCGGTATCGACCGCCCCGGCCCAGCGCTGTTTCTCCAGCGGGCGAGCCACCGCACTGAAGGCACTGCGTGGCAGCACCTCGCGAGCACCCAGCTGATGCAGGTAGTCATGAGTGGATTCGCGTCCGCTGACGGCCACCGCGTGATAACCGAGTGCACTGAGCAGCGCGATGGCAGTGCTTCCCACGCCGCCACTGGCACCGGTGACCAGTATTTCACCGCTCTCGGGGGTTACGCCGCCTTCTTCCAGTGCCATAACACACAGCATGGCGGTAAATCCGGCTGTGCCGATGATCATCGCCTGGCGACCGTCCATGCCCTCCGGCATCGGGACCAGCCAGTCAGCTTTGACTCGTGCCTGTTCGGCCAGGCCGCCCCAGTGGTTTTCACCTACGCCCCAGCCCGTGAGCAGCACCTGCTGACCGCTGTGGAAACGGGGATCGCTACTGGTATGCACCTTCCCGGCAAAATCGATACCGGGCACCATCGGAAACTGGCGGATAATCTTGCCTTTGCCGGTAATCGCCAACGCATCTTTATAGTTAATACCCGACCAGTCCACATCGACCATGACCTCGCCTTCCGGGAGGCTGTCAGCGCTAATGCACTTCACGACTGCAACGGTTTTGCCTTCTGACTGTTCGAGAACCAGAGCCTGCATGAGAATCTCCTGAAAGTAGTGGTTTCATTAATAAAAAGCGCCCTGTCAGGACTATACTCCTGAAAATGGACAATTATCTGACCCTGGGCAAGCAATCGGTGCGTGTGGTGTGTTATTTTTCTCCGCGCCTGATGTCAGGTTTGTACATTTTATGGTCATTTACATTTTGGTTGCGGTTCAGTGTTAATGACATCTTCTTCTCTCCGCACCAACAATGGGCACAAGGATGCGACTAACCACCAAACTTTCTGCGATTATCACCCTGCTTTGTTCACTGGCTATGTTACTGATGCTGGTGGGCTGCGTGTTGAGCTTCTTTTATCTTAGCAACCAGCGGGCGGAACATCGCATCCAGCGGATGGCAGACGATGTTGATAGCGCGTTACTCACACAGTCACCCCAACAGATAGAATCATGGCTGGGTCAGGTCATGAATCCGCTACAGATTGAACGCGTTGAACTCAACGACGGCAATGCACAACTGTTTCAGGCCATCCGGCATCAGCCTTCTCTGCTGGAGGATGAGCCTAATCGCTATCGCCAGATACAGCTTCCACTGACGCAACATCCCGGCATGACACTGCACATTCAGTGGGTCGACTCCACCCGCACATGGTTCGCTTCCTTAATGGGTGCCACTAGCCTCTCGCTGATTATTGGTGTGGTTGCGATCATGACGCTGCTGCTATGGCAGGCGCGGCGCTGGATCCAGCAGCAATTGCAGGGAATGGAACGGCTGGAGAAACGTGCTGAAGCGGTGATCAAAGGAGAACGATCCACGGTTAAGCCGGGTTCAGTCCACGAATGGCCGCCTAAAGCCAGCAGTGCAATCGATCTGTTGTTGGCAGACCTGAAAGAGGCAGGAGAGCAGCATAACCGCATTGATACGCTGATCCGCGCGTTTGCGGCACAGGATGCCCGCACCGGCCTGAACAATCGCCTGTTCTTTGATAATCAGCTCACCACACTGCTGGAAGATCCGGAGTCCGTTGGCACGCACGGCATGGTGATGATGATCCGCTTGCCAGATTTTGACAGCCTGCGTGAGCGCTGGGGCCATGTGCCGGCGCAGGACTATCTGTTTGCACTGGTCAACATGCTGTCGACCTTTGTGCTGCGTTATCCTGGTGCGCTGCTGGCACGCTATTTCCGCAGTGACTTCGCCGTGTTACTCCCGCACCGCAGCGTAAAGGATGCCGACGGCATTGCTTCACAGTTGATCAAAGCGGTTGATACTCTGCCATCAACGCGGATGGTCGATCGTGATGACATGATCCATATTGGTATCAGCGGTTGGCACAGTGGCCAGAGCACCTTGCAAGTCATGGAGAATGCCGAGCTGGCGACGCGTAATGCGACGCTACAGGGCGGGAACAACTGGTCGGTGGGTGAAGGCGCACAGCAGGATTTTGCGCGCGGTAGCGTTAAATGGCGCACATTACTGGAAAACACACTGAATCGCGGTGGTCCGCGGCTTTATCAAAAACCGGCCGTTAACGCTCAGGGCGAGGTGCATCATCGCGAAATGATGCCACGCATCTTTGACGGTGAAAAAGAGTTGTTATCCGCTGAGTATCTGCCTGTGGTTCAGCAGTTGGGTCTGGCAGAACGCTATGACCGCCAGATGGTGAAACGTATTGTGACGTTGATCGAGCTATGGCCTGAAGAAACCCTTGCCATTCCTCTCACCCTCGACTCATTATTGCAGCGCTCATTCCTGCACTGGCTACGTGATAACCTGCTGCAATGCACTAAATTGCAAAGAAAGCGTATTTTATTTGAACTTGCAGAAGCAGATGTGTGTCAACACATCAGCCGTTTAACGCCAGTTTTCAGATTACTCTACGGTTTTGGCTGTAGTGTGGCGGTGAATCAGGCTGGTTTAACGGTCGTGAGCACGGCGTATATCAAACAGTTCCAGGTCCGTCTGATCAAGCTTCATCCCGGCCTGGTGCGCAATATTGACAGGCGCACTGAGAACCAGCTGTTTGTACAAAGTTTACTGGAGAGTAGTAAGCAAACTTCCACCCAGGTTTTTGCCGCGGGGGTACGTTCCCGGGAAGAGTGGCAAACGCTGGTGGAGCTGGGAGTCACCGGGGGGCAGGGCGACTTTTTCGCTGCCTCAGAGCCAGTGAATAGCAGCGTGAAAAAATATTCGCAAAGATATCGAGTTTAGTCTCACGTCTGGCAGGTTTTCACGTAGAATACCTGGGAGATTGTGGTTCGAAGCGGCTTTCTCGCCGGCCGAGGCGAAACTGAAACTGTTAATTTTTATGTATGTTATGTCCACTGACGGGTCCAAAAACCAAAGCGAAATGCCGTTATAGCGGCTTCCGTTACGCACTATGTCGTAAGGTTGTGGCTCCAGCGAGAGATAGCATGATTTTTCACCGAAGCAGAACGTTTTTGCGCCTTGTCGCTGCTTCGTGTGGTTGGTAAAGTAAGCGGATTTTATTTTCCGCCCCCAGCTTGCAGGATTATCCTTTAGTATGTTTAAAAAATTCCGTGGCATGTTTTCCAACGACTTGTCCATCGACCTGGGTACAGCCAATACCCTGATTTACGTGAAAGGGCAGGGCATTGTTCTTAATGAGCCTTCCGTCGTTGCTATCCGTCAGGATCGTGCCGGTTCCCCTAAGAGCGTAGCGGCAGTCGGTCATGACGCAAAACAGATGCTGGGTCGTACACCCGGCAATATCGCAGCTATTCGCCCAATGAAAGATGGCGTTATCGCCGATTTCTTTGTTACCGAAAAAATGTTGCAGCACTTCATCAAACAGGTTCACAGCAACAGCTTTATGCGCCCAAGTCCGCGCGTGCTGGTCTGTGTGCCCGTTGGTGCAACCCAGGTTGAACGTCGTGCTATCCGTGAGTCCGCTCAGGGGGCCGGTGCGCGTGAAGTTTTCCTGATTGAAGAACCTATGGCTGCAGCTATCGGTGCAGGTCTGCCTGTTTCTGAAGCGACCGGTTCTATGGTGGTGGATATCGGTGGTGGTACGACCGAAGTGGCGGTGATCTCGCTGAACGGCGTGGTTTATTCCTCTTCTGTTCGCATCGGTGGTGACCGTTTCGATGAAGCCATCATTAATTATGTGCGCCGTAATTACGGCTCTCTGATTGGTGAAGCCACCGCAGAGCGTATTAAGCATGAAATCGGTTCCGCTTATCCGGGTGACGAAGTGCTGGAAATCGAAGTCCGCGGTCGTAACCTGGCTGAAGGGGTTCCGCGTGGTTTCACCCTGAACTCTAACGAGATCCTGGAAGCCTTGCAGGAGCCGTTAACCGGCATCGTGAGTGCCGTCATGGTTGCACTGGAACAGTGCCCGCCAGAACTGGCATCTGACATCTCCGAACGTGGCATGGTACTGACGGGGGGCGGTGCGCTGTTGCGTAACCTTGACCGTCTGCTTATGGAAGAGACCGGAATTCCGGTAGTCGTTGCAGAAGATCCACTGACCTGCGTTGCACGCGGTGGTGGTAAAGCGTTGGAAATGATTGACATGCACGGCGGCGATTTGTTCAGCGAAGAATAATTTGCCTGAAGGAGTGGCGGGGCGCTGCCCGCACTCCTTTTTCATGTTGTCGAGGAAAACGCCGAGTTTATGAAGCCGATGTTCAGCAGGGGGCCTTCCCTGCAGTTACGCTTATTTTTAGCGGTTATTGTGGCAATAGGCGTCATTGTTGCCGACAGTCGTATGGGGGTTTTCTCCCAGATCCGCACCTATATGGACACTGCCGTCAGTCCATTCTATTTCCTGGCCAACGGGCCTCGTCAGATTTTGGACAATGTTTCAGAAACATTGGCCTCCCGCCAGCAACTCGAGCTGGAAAATAAAGCCTTACACCGCGAACTGATGCTCAAGAACAGCGAATTGCTGATGCTGGGCCAGTTCAAGCAGGAAAATGCGCGCTTACGTGAACTGCTGGGGTCACCCCTGCGTCAGGACGAGCATAAAATGGTCACGCAGGTGATCTCCACCGGCACCGATCCCTACACCGATCAGGTGGTGATCGACAAAGGTAGCGTAAACGGTGTTTACGAAGGTCAGCCGGTGATCAGTGATAAAGGCGTGGCCGGTCAGGTGGTGGCAGTGGGTAAAATCACCAGCCGCGTGCTGCTGATTTGTGATGCTTCACATGCACTACCGATTCAGGTTCTGCGCAATGACATCCGCGTGATTGCGGCTGGCAATGGCTGCACGGAAGATTTGCAGCTTGAACATCTGCCGGGCAATACCGATATCCGCGTGGGTGATGTGCTGGTGACGTCCGGTCTGGGTGGGCGCTTCCCTGAAGGTTACCCTGTTGGGGTGGTCTCTTCAGTGAAAGTGGATACCCAACGTGCTTACACGGTGATCCAGGCGCGTCCAACGGCGGGTCTTCAGCGTCTGCGTTATCTGCTGCTGCTGTGGGGCGCGGATCGCAATGGCACGATGCCAATGGCGCCGGACGAAGTTCATCGCGTGGCGAATGAACGCTTGATGCAGATGATGCCGCAGGTACTGCCGCAGGCCAGCGAAATGGTGGGGCCACCTGCCCCTTCAGTCGCGGCACCCGCCAGTATCCCGGCAGCGGTTCCTGCCGTTGCACCTGTTCGCCGTTCGCCGCCCGTAAGTGGAGGCCAGCCTTGAGTAGTTACCGCAGCCACGGACGCTGGGTTATCTGGCTCTCTTTTCTGGTGGCGCTGGTGCTACAAATCATGCCCTGGCCTGAGGCGCTGTTTGTTTATCGCCCGTCATGGCTATTGTTGATCCTGATCTACTGGGTGCTGGCGTTGCCGCACCGGGTCAACGTGGGCACCGGATTTGTGATGGGATCTATAATGGATCTTATCTCCGGTTCGACACTCGGCGTGCGCGCACTGGCATTCAGTATCGTTGCCTACCTGGTGGCCTTCAAATTCCAGTTATTCCGCAACCTGGCGCTTTGGCAGCAGGCACTGATGGTGATGGTGTTGTCACTGGCAATGGATGTCATCGTATTCTGGTCTGAGTTCCTGGTGATTAACGTTTCCTTCCGTCCAGAAATTTTCTGGAGTAGCGTCGTCGACGGTATCCTATGGCCCTGGCTGTTCTTACTGATGAGAAAAATTCGCCGCCAGTTTGCCGTACAATAAAGGACAATTATGGTATCCCTGTATCTGGCTTCGGGTTCCCCACGCCGCCGCGAGCTGCTGGCTCAGTTAGGCCTGTCATTTGAACGTCTTTCTAATGACGTCGAAGAACAGCGTCATCCGGGTGAAACCGCAGAGCAATATGTGCGCCGTCTGGCGCGGGATAAAGCGCTGGCAGGTGTTGCCGTGGCTGCCATCGATCTCCCGGTTCTGGGTGCTGATACCATCGTTGTACTGAATAATCATGTGCTGGAGAAGCCCGCGGATGCTGACGCTGCCTCTGCCATGCTGGCGATGCTCTCTGGCAAGACTCATGAAGTCATGACCGCAGTAGCGCTGGCCGATCGTCAGCGCACTCTTGAATGTCTTGTTGTCACTGAGGTGACATTTCGCACGTTAACATCTGAAGATATTGCTGGTTATGTTGCCAGCGGCGAGCCAATGGATAAGGCGGGCGCTTATGGGATTCAGGGAATGGGTGGCAACTTTGTCAGAAAAATTAACGGAAGCTATCACGCGGTAGTGGGGCTGCCTCTGGTGGAAACCGCCGAGCTGTTCAGCCATTTTCAATCGCTGCGTGACGTGAGAGGTCAAGATGACAGCTGAACTGTTGGTCAATATTACGCCATCGGAAACCCGTGTTGCTTACATCGACGGTGGCATTCTGCAGGAAATCCATATCGAGCGCGAAGCGCGCCGTGGCATTGTTGGCAACATCTACAAAGGCCGTGTCAGCCGGGTGTTACCGGGAATGCAGGCTGCCTTTGTTGATATCGGGCTGGAAAAAGCGGCGTTTTTACACGCTTCCGACATCATGCCGCACACCGAATGCGTCGCCCGCGACGAAAAGAAAAACTTCATCGTGCGTGATATCTCCGAGCTGGTACGCCAGGGGCAAGACCTGATGGTGCAGGTGGTGAAAGACCCGCTTGGCACGAAAGGCGCACGTCTGACGACCGATATCACCCTGCCGTCACGCTACCTGGTGTTTATGCCGGGTGCGTCGCATGTGGGTGTTTCGCAACGTATCGAGAGCGAAGCCGAGCGCGATCGCCTGAAATCTGTCGTTGCCAGCTATTGTGATGAGCTGGGTGGATACATCATTCGTACCGCCGCAGAAGGTGTGGGCGAAGATGAGCTGGCGTCTGATGCCGCGTTCCTTAAACGTCTGTGGACCAAGGTGATTGAACGTAAGAAACGCAATCAGACGCGCTGCCGTCTGTATGGTGAAGTCGCGCTTTCACAGCGTATCCTGCGTGACTTTGCCGGTGCCGCGCTGGACCGTATCCGTATCGACTCCCGTCTGACGTTTGAGCATCTGGTGGAGTTCACCAGCGAATATATCCCGGAGATGACGGCGAAGCTGGAGCTGTATGTCGGCAAGCAGCCCATTTTCGATCTGTTCGATGTGGAAAACGAAATTCAGCGTTCTCTCGACCGTAAAGTCGAGCTGAAGTCGGGTGGCTATCTGATCATTGATCAGACGGAAGCCATGACCACGATTGATATTAATACCGGCGCCTTCGTTGGCCATCGTAACCTTGAAGAAACCATCTTCAATACCAACATCGAGGCGACCCAGGCGATTGCCCGTCAGCTCAGGCTGCGCAACCTTGGCGGCATTATCATTATCGACTTTATCGATATGAATAATGACGAGCACCGCAGGCGAGTCTTGCATTCACTTGACCAGGCCCTGAGTAAAGATCGGGTGAAAACAGGCGTGAATGGTTTCTCACAGCTGGGGCTGGTGGAAATGACGCGTAAGCGCACGCGCGAAAGTATTGAGCATGTCCTGTGCCAGGACTGCCCGGTGTGTAAAGGGCGCGGCACGCTGAAAACGGTCGAAACGGTATGCTATGAAATCATGCGCGAGATTGTGCGCGTGCATCATGCTTATGATTCAGACCGTTTCCTGGTTTACGCCTCACCATCGGTGGGTGAAGCGCTGAAGAGCGATGAGTCTCATGCTTTAGCGGAAGTAGAAATCTTTGTGGGCAAGCAGGTTAAAGTTCAAATTGAACCGCTCTATACTCAGGAGCAGTTTGACGTGGTGATGATGTAATATCAGTGCGGATCTCCCCCAGTTTTGCGCTAAAAGTCGCGCAGGTCTGGGGTAAACTGGACGTTATGGCTTGAACCGCCTTGTCGTATCTCACTCGTGAGACACCAACAGATTTTAGTGACTGGCTATCCGTTTCCACGGAAGACAAGGAGAGGAGTGTGAGGCAATTGCCGAGGGTTTTGCTATTCACTGGCGCAACATTGGTGGTGGTTACTGCGCTATTAGTGAGTGGCTTACGTCTGCTGATGCCGCATATGAACAGTTGGCGTACGCCAATTCTTGACGCTGTCTCTGCTGCCGCGGGAGTGGAGGTAAAGGCCAGCGCGATTGAAGGGAACTGGGAGAACTTTGGTCCCCGCCTGGAAATCAAAGATATCCAGACCGGGTTTTCCGATGGCGGCGCGCTGAAAATCCAGCGCGTTACCCTGGCGCTGGATGTCTGGCAATCATTGCTGCATCTGCGCTGGCAGTTTCGCGATCTGACCTTCTGGCAGCTCAACCTGCTCACCAATACCCCATTGAATGGCGGCAATAATCGTCAGTCAGATTTTCAGACTGAACGGTTAAACGATCTCTTCCTGCGCCAGTTTGACCACTTCGATCTGCGCGACAGTCACATCAGTTTTGTTACCCCATCCGGACAGCGGGCAACGCTGGCTATTCCGCAACTGACCTGGCTGAATGAAAAAAATCGGCATCGTGCCGAGGGGCTGGTCAGTCTTTCCAGTTTCACGGGCCAGCATGGTGTGGTGCAGTTGCGGCTGGATCTCAGTGACAGCAATGGCTACCTCAGCACCGGGCGAGTGTGGATGCAGGCCGATGACGTTGATATGAAACCCTGGCTGGGGCAGTGGATACGTGACAACACCAGCCTGGAAAGCGCCCGTTTCAGCCTCGCCGCCTGGATGAGTGTGCAAAATGGTGAAGTCCATGATGGCGATGTCTGGTTGAAACAGGGGGGCGCTAACTGGCAGGGCGACAAACAAACGCACCATCTCAGCGTAGACAACCTCACTGCACATATCAGCCGTTATAACGGTGGCTGGAATGTGAATATCCCACAAACGCGCTTTATCACGGATGGGCAGCCCTGGCCTCACGGGCAGTTATCTCTGTTATGGCAGCCTGAAAATACGCAGCTCCCCGGTCCTGACCATCATCAGGAGCTGCGGGTGCGAGCCACCGATCTGGACCTTGAGCGCCTTGATCCGCTGATCCCCCTGTTTGCCAAACTGTCACCTCAGCTGCTGGAAAACTGGCGTGCGCTGCAACCGCGCGGGCAACTCAACGCGCTGGCGCTGGATATCCCGCTTCAGCAGCCGGAGCTGACTCGCTTCCAGGCCAAATGGCAAAACATGAGCTGGCAGCAATGGGAACTGTTGCCGGGTATGGAACATCTTAGCGGGACGCTGGCAGGCGGGGTCGCTGATGGGCGGCTGACCTTCGATATCCAGCAGGCAACGCTGCCTTATGGTGATATGTTCCGGGCACCGCTGGAGATTGCCCAGGCCAGTGGCGCACTCAACTGGGAGTATGGCAAACAGGGGCTGACGCTGTCTGGTCAGCAAGTTGATGTTCAGGCGCGCTCACTGTGGGCCCGGGGTGACTTCCGCTACCAGCAACAGAATGATCGGCCACCTCGCCTTGATATTCTCGCGGGCATCAACCTCACCAATGCGGGTGATGCCTG
Organism: Erwinia sp. AnSW2-5; assembly: GCF_045107195.1. Lineage (NCBI taxonomy): Bacteria > Pseudomonadati > Pseudomonadota > Gammaproteobacteria > Enterobacterales > Erwiniaceae > Erwinia > Erwinia sp. AnSW2-5. The sequence continues at coordinate 44,490 of NZ_JBJGXA010000004.1, read as the reverse complement.
GCGCTATTTCCCTGAACCCTTGATGGGTAAATCGCTGGCGGACTATCTGAGCGGCGCGATTAAAGGCGGGCAGGTGAAGGATGCAACGCTGATCTTTGCCGGTGATCCGCACCATTTCCCGTTCAGAAAGAACGACGGCATGTTTGAAGTGGCGGTACCGTTGCGCCAGGCAACCTACGAATTTGAACCGGGCTGGCCGTTGCTGGAAAACCTGGATATTGACCTCGACTTCGCCAATAACGGCCTGTGGATGAAAGCACCGCAGATCAAACTGGGCGAGGTTAACGGACGCAATATTTCGGCGGTGATCCCCGACTATTTGCAGGAAAAACTGATTATTGATGGTGAGATCAATGGCGGAGGACCGCAGATACGTGACTACTTTAATCAGTCACCGCTGAAATCATCGCTGGGAGCGGCACTGGATGAACTGCAAATCGGTGGCGATGTTAGTGGGCGCTTACATCTTGATATCCCGCTGGATGGCAAGCAGGTTCGTGCCACGGGCGATGTGAATTTTGCGAAAAACTCACTGTTCATCAAACCGCTGGAGACGCGTTTTGAGCAACTGAGCGGGCACTTTACCTATGATAACGGCGACCTGAAAAGCGATGCCATGACCGCTCGCTGGTTCGGTCAGCCCATCGGCGTGAGTTTTAACACCCAGGATGGGGAAAAAGAGTATCAAATCGGTGTGGATCTGAAGGGCGACTGGCAGCCAGCAGCGATAACTCAGGTGCCCGAGGCGGTGCGTAAACAGCTGAGCGGGCATCTGCCGTGGCAGGGGAATGTGCTGGTGACCTTACCGCACAAAGGCGGCGCCAGTTACCAGGTTAACCTTGACGGTGATCTTAAAAATGTGAGCAGTCGCTTACCTGCTCCGCTTGATAAAACGGGCGCTAGTGCGCTTCCTGTGAAAGTGTCAGCAAAAGGTAACCTCAACACTCTGGATATCAGTGGTTCAGCGGGCGATCGTCATCGATTCAACAGCCGCTGGCTGCTGGGCAAACAGCTTAAGATTGACCGCGGTATCTGGGAAAACGACACAAAGCATCTGCCTGCGCTGCCGGAGAGCAGCGGAATGGTCCTGAATCTGCCAGCGCTGGACGGTGAGGCCTGGCTTGGCTTACTGGGTTCGGGCATGGGCAGCGGCGGTAACGGCAAAGCGGGAAGCGCGATGTTACCCGGTGATATTCGCCTGCATACACCGGCACTGACCCTTGCGGGCCAGCAGTGGCAGGATCTTACCGCGACGCTAAGCCAAAGCGCAGCGGGTGAGATGACGGTCAATGCACAGGGCAAGGATATCAATGGTGTTCTGGTCACTAAGCAGAACGAACCCTGGGTGGCGAACCTCAAATACCTCTATTACAACCCGCAGTGGGACAGCAAAGGCACCACCTTATCCCCCCTGCCTGATGATGCCACTACGGTGAATTTCAGCGGCTGGCCGGCACTGCGTCTGAACTGTGATGAATGCTGGCTGCGTGGGCAGAAATTCGGCCAGATGAAGGCCGACCTGACGCCATCCGGCGATACGCTGAAGTTGGAGAATGGACTGATCGATAGCGGTAACACCCATCTGACCGTCAAGGGGGAGTGGGTGAACCAGCCGGGACAGCAGCGCACGTCGTTGAAAGGCGTGTTAAGCGGTAAAAAAATTAATGATGCCACTAACTGGTTTGGTGTCAGCTCACCGCTGCGTGATTCGCCGTTTAAGCTGGAATACGATTTGCACTGGCAGTCGGCACCGTGGCAACCGTCGGAGCAGACATTAAGCGGTGTGCTTAAATCGCATCTGGGCGCGGGGCAGATTGCAGATGTTTCGACCGGCCGTGCCGGACAGCTGCTGCGTCTGGTCAGCTTCGACTCGCTGGTGCGTAAATTACGCCTCGATTTTAGCGACACCTTCAGCCAGGGCTTCTATTTCGACTCCATCAACGGTACGGCCTGGATTGAAAACGGTGTGATGCACACTGATAACCTGCTGGTGGATGGGCTGGAAGCTGACATTGCGATGAAAGGTAAGATGGATCTGGTCAGGCGTCAGATCGATATGGAAGCCGTCGTCGCGCCGGAAATTTCCACGACCGTCGGTGTCGCTACCGCCTTCGCGGTGAACCCGGTGGTTGGCGCGGCGGTCTTTGCTGCCAGTAAGGTGCTGGGGCCGCTGTGGAGCAAGATTTCCGTACTGCGCTACCACATCAGTGGACCGATAGATAAACCGCAAATTGATGAAGTGCTGCGTAAACCACGCGAGATCAGCGAGAAGTGAGTTTGACGTGGCTCTCATATTGCCTCACCCTTCATATATCATGTGGGATATCACCACCGTAACTCGTCATCACTGACATTTGAAAGCCAGCAGCCACTGGCTCATCCACACAGAGCGAGAATTCATGAGTCTGAATCTGGTAAGTGAGCAGTTACTAACTGCTAACAACATTCGTCAAAGCGACCTTTTTTCTATTCTCAGCCAGCTGTCAGAACGTAAGCTGGATTATGCGGACCTCTATTTTCAGTCCAGCTACCATGAGTCCTGGGTGTTGGAAGACCGCATCATTAAAGACGGTTCCTACAATATCGATCAGGGCGTCGGTGTGCGCGCGGTCAGCGGAGAGAAAACCGGCTTTGCGTATGCCGACCAGATTACGTTAAATGCGCTGCATCAAAGTGCCACAGCGGCACGCAGCATCGTGCGCGAACAGGGTAACGGCCAGTCACGCACGCTGGGCGCGGTGATGAACCGTGCGCTATACCCGGCACTGGATCCACTGCAAAGCCTGACCCGCGAAGAGAAAATCGCCCTGCTGCATCGCGTTGACAGCGCCGCACGCGCCGCCGACAAACGCGTACAGGAAGTGTCTGCCAGCCTGACAGGTGTTTATGAACTGGTGCTGGTTGCGGCAACCGATGGCACGCTGGCCGCCGATGTGCGTCCTCTGGTGCGTCTCTCGGTGAGTGTTCAGGTGGAAGATAACGGCAAGCGTGAGCGCGGTGCCAGCGGTGGCGGTGGACGCTTTGGCTATGAGTTCTTCCTGGCGAATGAAGACGGTGAAGTGCGCGCCGAAGCCTGGGCGCGTGAAGCCGTGCGTATGGCACTGGTAAATCTGAATGCGGTCGCGGCACCGGCAGGCACCATTCCAGTAGTACTGGGCGCAGGCTGGCCGGGTGTGCTGCTGCACGAGGCGGTGGGTCACGGTCTGGAAGGCGATTTCAACCGTCGTGGAACGTCCGTGTTCAGCGGCCAGATGGGGCAGCTGGTGGCCTCTGAACTCTGTACGGTGGTGGATGATGGCACCATCGAAGGGTTGCGCGGCTCGCTGGCAGTCGATGACGAAGGCGTGCCGGGTCAGTACAATGTATTGATTGAAAACGGTATTTTGAAAGGCTATATGCAGGATAAGCTCAATGCGCGCCTGATGGGCGTGGCGCCTACCGGGAACGGTCGTCGTGAATCCTATGCACATCTGCCGATGCCGCGTATGACTAACACCTACATGCTGGCAGGCAAGTCGACGCCGCAGGATATTATCGAAAGCGTGGAGTACGGTCTGTATGCGCCAAACTTCGGCGGCGGCCAGGTGGATATCACCTCGGGTAAATTTGTGTTCTCCACCTCGGAAGCTTACCTGATTGAAAACGGTAAGGTGACGAAGCCGGTGAAAGGCGCAACGCTGATCGGTTCCGGTATTGAAGCGATGCAACAGATTTCAATGGTGGGTAATGACCTGGCACTGGATAAAGGCGTCGGGGTCTGTGGTAAAGAGGGCCAGAGCCTGCCTGTTGGCGTGGGCCAGCCTACGTTGAAGCTGGACAAACTGACCGTCGGCGGCACAGCCTGACAGGCGTAGTGGGCAGACAGGTCTGACCCTGGGCGAGGCATGCCTCGCCCCTACGATATTTCTGCGTTATGTACGAAACTCCTGGTAAATCTCCGCCACCTTATCGAAATACGCGATCAGATAGTTAATGCACACCTGCACCTTTAGCGGCAATTTGTCTTTCTGGGTGTAGAGCGCATAGACCGGACGCGGCACCGACTGATAATGCCCGAAGAGGATCTCCACCTTCCCGGCATTAATCTCATCAATAATCCACATCAGCGGTACATAGGCGATACCGGTTCCCGATTTCAGCCAGCGGATCAGTGTCTGTGAGTCATTGGTGGCAAATCGGCCCTGAGGTGAGAGACGAATCGACGTGCCTTCCGGTGAGGTCAGCTCAAAATCGTTGTCCATGCGTACGCTGTACTCCAGCCACGAATAGTTACTGATATCGGAAGGTTTCTCCGGCGTGCCATTTTGCGCAAGATAACTTTTAGCAGCACAGACCACCATCGGCATGGAGCCCAGCCGTGTTGAAAACAGGCTTGAGTCTTGCAATGCACCGACCCGGATCACCAGATCCAGCCCGTCCGCAATAAGATCCGGTGCCGGGATCCCCGTGACCAGGTTAACCGTGAGTCCCGGATACTCCTTCAGCATCTCTTCCGTCATGGGCGCCAGCAAATTTTGCGACATGGTTGAAGAGCTGCCGATGCGCAGCGTGCCAACCGGCGTATTATTAAATGCCCACAGTTGTTCATGCACCTGTTGCGCCTCGGACATCATGCGGCGGCAGCCTTGAAAGTAGATCTTTCCGGCCTCGGTCAGCCCCAGGCTGCGCGTACTGCGGTTGAGCAGCTTCACCTGAAGTTCATTTTCCAGCCTGGCGACAATCTGGCTGACGGCCGACACGCTTAACTGCATCTGTTGTGCTGCTGCGGTAAATGAACCCAGTTCAACGACTTTTGCGAAAACGGTCATGCCCTTCAGTCTTTCCATTATTAATCCTGGCTTAAAAGTGATTTAGATCGCATTTGGTAGATAACTTATAGTCAGGCGCGTTACTATAGTCATGTCAGGTTATCGACCTGTCGCCCCGCGTATGACAATGCTGCCCCTGAATAGACTATTATTCAATTGGCTTTGGTGCTGATTAGCGTCTGACTGTCTCCATGTCACCTGATCATCTTTTGCATACATAATCCCCCAGTAACCGGGAGGAGAGCGGGTTGTGGCAGCGAGTGACCTGGTACGGTATCAACAAGGATAAAAGATGAGTGTACTTCCGGTTGTCGTGGTGTTCGGGATGTCATTCCCACCCATTTTTTTTGAAATAATTGTGTCGCTGATCGTGTTCTGGCTGGTCCGCCGTCTGATCACGCCAACCGGGATCTATGATCTGGTCTGGCATCCGGCGCTGTTTAATACGGCATTGTACTGCTGCCTGTTCTATTTGGTATCCCGATTGTTCGTCTGAGGTCATAGTGAAAGCTCTAACAAGAAAAATTGCCCGTTTCGCCATTACCCTGCTGCTGGTGATCATCGCGATTGTCCTGATTTTCCGCGTCTGGGTGTTTTATACCGAATCCCCGTGGACGCGTGACGCTAAATTCACCGCTGATGTTGTGGCGATTGCGCCTGATGTCAGCGGTCTGATCACCGACGTTCGCGTCCGTGATAACCAACTGGTGCAGAAAGACCAGGTGTTGTTCACCATCGACCAGCCACGTTACCAGAAAGCACTGGAAGAGGCGGAGGCGGATGTGGCCTACTACCAGGCGGTGTTGAGTGAGAAGCGCCGTGAAGCTGCGCGCCGCAATCAGCTGGGCATCTCGGCCATGTCGCGTGAAGCGATTGACCAGGCCAACAGTGATTACCAAACCACTGAACACCAGCTGGCGAAAGCCGTCGCTTCTCGCGACCTGTCGAAGCTGGACCTGGAGCGCACTACAGTAAAAGCACCCGCCGCAGGCTGGGTTACCAACCTGAATGTCTATACGGGTGAATTTATTACCCGCGGATCGACGTCGGTGGCGCTGGTGAAGCAGAACTCCTTCTATGTGCTGGCCTACCTGGAAGAGACCAAGCTGGACGGCATCCGTCCTGGTTACCGCGTCGAGATCACGCCACTTGGCAGCAACCATGTGCTGCACGGCTCGGTTGACAGTGTGGCCGCTGGTGTGACCAACAGCAGCAGCACGGTTGATGGTAAAGGTATGGCAACGATTGACTCCAACCTTGAGTGGGTGCGTCTGGCACAGCGTGTGCCGGTGCGGATTCACCTCGACCAGCAGCCGGGTAACCTCTATCCGTCGGGCACTACCGCGACCGTGGTAGTGACGGGGGCACAAGATCGTCAGGATAAAGATATGTCGCCGCTGATGAAGCTGATGCATCGCCTGCGCGAGTTTGGCTGAGGCGGGGCGAATGATGCAGTGGTATCGTCTGCGTTTTCCCATCAAACTGACATTTGCCATCTTACTGGCGCTGTTTGTTGGGTTTGAATTTAATCTGGAAACCCCGCGCTGGGCGGTAATGACGGCGGCTATTGTTGCCGGGGGCACTGCGTTTGCTGCCGGGGGCGACCCTTTCTCCGGCGCGCTGCGCCATCGCGGCATGTTGCGTATCATCGGCACCTTTATTGGTTGTATTGCCGCCGTGGTGATCATGGTGGCCACCATTCGTGCGCCGGTGGTGATGCTGCTGCTGTGCTGCATCTGGGCGGGTGTTTGCGTGTGGATCTCCTCACTGATTAAAGTGGAGAACTCCTATGCACTCGGCCTGGCTGGTTACACCGCTCTGATCATCGTCGTCACCGTCGATGCTAACGGTTCACTGCTGCTGGCTCCGCAATTTGCCGTTGAACGTTGCAGTGAAATCATCATCGGTATTGTCTGTGCCATTCTGGCGGATATGCTGTTTTCACCGCGATCCATCAAGCAGGATATTGACCGGGAAATTGATGCCCTGCTGGTGGAGCAGTACCGGCTGATGCAGCTCTGCGTGTCGCATGCAGACAAAGATGAAGTGGATAAATGCTGGGCGGGACTGGTACGCCGCACCACCGCGCTGAACGGTATGCGCACCCATCTGATGATGGAGTCGGGCCGCTGGCAGAAAGTGGAGCGTCGTCTGCGGGTGTTGAATACGCTGTCACTGACGTTGATTACCCAGGCCTGTGAAACCTTCCTGATCCAAAACACTCGTCAGGAGTATGTCCCTTCGCAGTTCCATCTGTTCTTCGAAAAGCCGGTCAATAATATTGCGGATATCCACAAGCGGATGAAAGTGATGCGCCGGGTGATTGCCGTCAGCGGCAGTAAAAATACGCCCACGACCATCCGTAGCTGGGTGGGGGCGGCCAGTCGCTATCTGCTGCTGCTGAAAGGGGTTCACACCAATAGCAGCATCAGCCGGATCGAAGAAGAGATCCTGAATGCGGAACCCATCGTTAAAATGCGTTCGGCTGAGAGCCGCCATGCTATGGTCAACGGATTACGTACTTTTGTCGCCATTGCTGTGGGGGCGCTGTTCTGGCTGTGGACCGGTTGGACCTCCGGCAGTGGTGCGATGGTGATGCTGGCGGTGATTACCTCACTGGCGATGCGTATGCCGAATCCGCTGATGGTGGCGAAAGACTTCCTCTACGGCATGATCGTGGCGATCCCATTGGGGGCGCTGTATTACATGGTGGTGATGCCGAATACCCAGCAAAGTATGCTGTTGCTGTGTATCGCGTTAGGGCTGATCGCTTTTATCTGCGGCATTCTGATCCAGCGGCGTCAGATTGGTACGCTGGGGGCGTTGGTGGGGACAATCAATATCCTGACGCTGGATAACCCGATGAAGTTTGAAGTCAGCCTGTTTATCGATAGCGCCCTTGGTCAGGCCATCGGCTGCTTTGTTGCTTTGCTGGTGATCCTGCTGATACGCGATACATCGAAAGCACGCGTCGGACGGACTCTGCTTAACCGCCTGATGTATGCCGCTGTTTCGGCGCTGACGACGAACCCGGCGCGGCGCAAAGAGAATCACTTGCCTGCGCTGTATCAGCAACTCTTTATGCTGCTGAATATCTTCCCCGGTGACATCGACAAGTACCGGCTGGCGCTGACGCTGATCATTGGTCACCAACGTATGCGTGATGCTGATGTGCCCGTGAATGCCGATCTCTCTGCGTTCCACAAGCAGATGCGCCATACCGCAGACCGGGTGATCTCCTCCAGCAGTGAAATCAAAAAACGCCATTACTTTGAACGCCTGCTGGCTGAGTTTGAGATCTATCAGCAAAAACTGGAACAGTATGACGCACCGATCGGTGTGACTGAGCCGGTTGCCCGACTGGCTGCGATGCTGAAAAAATACCAGAATACCCTGATCGAGATCTGATCACCTCGCTGGCAGCATCTGCTGTCAGCGCCTTACCCTGCCGGATCCCTTCCTCTGATGCCACTCCGTCATAAAACGACCGCCATTTGCCATCTATACTTATTGGCGTTGTGTGTCCTGCGGAGCTGCCAGCATGAGAAAAGAGAGTTTCGATTTTAATGTGATTGTCGACCAGGCGCATTTCTATCGCCAGTTCAGTGAGCGGTTTGCATTAACGGCGAGTGTGATAAGCGATTTGGATAGCTTGTGGGATGCCATCATTCAGCCGCAGGTGCCGCTACCGCTGGAGATTGAGTTTATTCATCTGGGAAGTGGTCAGAAACGACGATATGGCGCACTGATTTTGCTATTTGATGAAGCGGAAGAGGAGCTGGAGGGCCAGCTCCGCTTTAACGTCAGGTAGACGGGCAAAAAAAAGGCCCCGGCGAACGGGGCCAAAAAGGTCGTCTGGCCTGCCCATCATGGGCAGTGCATTGACGAGGAATTACTTATAGAGCTCGGCGGTTGCGTGCCAGCTGTCCTGATTACGTGCTTCAATAATGCGATAAGCACTGGCACCTTCACGGTCAGCTTTCTGTGACAGCTGCTGACGAATATCCGACGGTGTACCCGCCACGCCACTCAACGTAATTGTCCCCGCAGATTGCAGATTTTCAGCCTGTTGGCTGTTGACCAGCTGTGCAGCAGATGCGCCAAAGCTGACGACAGAGAACAGACCCAATGCAGCGATGGTTGTTTTAATTTTCATGATTAATCTCCTCATTGTGACCAACAACCTGCGGATTCAACATCATGACCGCAGTCATGTCACGGGCGGGTGCAGCAGCACCCGATACGATGTTATTTGTACAGTTCAGCGGTGGCGTGATAGTTACCGTCGTTACGTGCTTCGATAACGCGGTAAGAGGTTGCGCCCTGCTGGTCGGCTTTCTCTGACAGCGCATGACGGATATCCATTGGCGTGCCATCAATGCCGCTGACGCTTACGGTGCCGACAGATTGCAGGTTTTGGCTGGCGACCTGCTCATTAGTGACCAGATTCGCGGCGCTGGCGCCGAATGACAGAACAGAAGCAAGACTCAATGCAGCGATGGTAAAAGTGGTTTTCATGATGATGACTCCAGAATTAGGGTTGCGCGGTAACCGAAAGGGCTTAAAAGCGTTTTTTATACTTGGGGTTACCGTATTTCATTAATTAATTAACTAATAAATAGACGTCCAGGTTACATACTGGCTTATTTGTACAGCTCGGCTGTCGCGTGCCAGTTACCGTTCTCGTAGTCTTCGATAACGCGGTATGCGCTGGCGCCTTTCTCAGTTGCTTTATTATTCAGTGCCTGACGGATATCCATCGGCGATCCGGCTAAACCACTGACACTAACGACGCCGATAGATTGCAGATTCTTAGCCTGATCGGTGTTAACAGATTCAGCGGCAAAAGAACCAAATGACAGCGCAGATAACACGCTCAATGCAGTAATAGTAGTTTTAACGTTCATGATAATTTCCTCGTCAACTGTTTTTATCTTTTTACGTACTGTGATTTGCATCACGAAAACAAGTATAGATCTAATAACGTAAAAAATTAATAGCACGCTAATAATGTTTTGTTGGGATTCTTCTGGTGTTAGGGTGTTTTTAATAACCAGTCGTTATAAAAAACGCTTATATTTCACCCTGCACCTGTTAAATGCTTGTAAAAACATCGCACTGCGTGACATTAGCTATTTGTGCGCTTATTAGGGGGCGATCACATTGCTGAAATAATGTTTGGTAGTTGTAGCTGTGAGGTTCAGAACGAAAAGGAAGTGGGATATGCTGCTGTTGATTGTTTTATCAGGGAAATAAAAAAGGGCCGATGATCATCAGCCCTAAGTAAAATGCATAACTGGCGAGTGTTGCCGCCAGGTTAACGCCGGTGGTGCCTTATAACTCTTGCTCGAAGAGTACCAGCACTGCATCGTAGAGTTGTTTCACCGAAAAGGCGCGCGCAGGCGTAATAAAGATGGTGTCATCCCCGGCGATAGTTCCAAGAATGCCTTCCGCCTTTCCCAATGAGTCTAGCAGGCGTGCAATCAGCTGTGCGGCACCCGGGCTGGTGTGAATCACAACCAGCGCATCGTTAAAGTCGATATCCAGCACCAGATTTTTCAGCGGGCTGGTGGTGGTCGGCACGCCCAGTTCTGCTGGAAGGCAGTAAACCATCTCCATTTTCGCATTACGCGTGCGCACTGCACCGAACTTCGTCAGCATGCGGGACACTTTCGACTGGTTGATATTCTCGAAGCCTTCTTCCTGCAGTGCGCTGACAATCTCGCCCTGCGAGCTGAATTTTTCTTCCTTGAGTAAGGCTTTAAATGCCTTGATCAGGTCTTCTTGCTTTGATGGGTTACGCATAGGTTACCGATAAAAGGGAGTTATTAAGGGATACCCTCAGCAGGATATTACATTAATATGCAATAAAATGAATGTTTATGCAAATGAGAAGTGAGGAAAAGGACATTTTAAGAGCGTGGGTGCGGCAGTTTACCAAATTTTATCAGCAAAAAAAGCGTGCTGACGCGGTGCTGAAATGCGCACTTTGTGAACACTTTGTTATAATGTTGAGGTTGTTCCACAGCGCGCTAAAGGTGTAATGTAACGCCCAATCACGATGTATCTGTTTATTGATTTCCCGGCACATGTAATGTTCAAAAAATAATAAGGAGTTTAGGATGAAAGTTGCAGTCCTCGGTGCAGCAGGTGGTATTGGTCAGGCTTTGGCCCTCCTGCTTAAAACTCAGCTTCCGGCAGGCTCAGAACTCTCCCTCTATGATATCGCTCCGGTTACCCCCGGTGTAGCGGTTGATTTAAGCCACATCCCTACAGCAGTCAAAATTGAAGGTTTCAGCGGTGAAGATGCTACCCCGGCGCTTAAGGGCGCAGACGTGGTGCTAATTTCTGCTGGTGTTGCACGTAAACCGGGTATGGATCGTTCAGATCTTTTCAACGTAAATGCCGGCATTGTGCGTAATCTGATTGAGCAGGTCGCCTCGACCAGCCCAAAAGCACTGATTGGTATCATTACCAACCCGGTCAATACCACGGTAGCGATTGCTGCTGAAGTGCTGAAGAAAGCAGGCGTTTACGACAAAAATAAACTTTTTGGCATCACAACTCTCGATATCATTCGCGCGAACACGTTTGTTGCTGAGCTGAAAGGCAAGCAGCCTCAAGAACTCAACGTGCCAGTGGTCGGTGGACACTCTGGCGTGACGATCCTGCCATTGTTGTCACAGATCCCTGGCGTGACCTTTACCGAGCAGGAAGCGGCTGATCTGACTAAACGTATCCAGAACGCGGGTACTGAAGTGGTCGAGGCCAAGGCGGGTGGCGGTTCTGCAACCTTGTCGATGGGCCAGGCGGCTGCGGTCTTTGGTTTGTCACTGGTGCGCGCCCTGAAAGGCGAAAGCAACATTGTTGAATGTGCTTTTGTTGAAGGGGATGGCGAACATGCTCGTTTCTTCTCACAGCCGCTGCTGCTGGGTAAAAACGGTATTGTTGAGCGTCGTCCTATCGGGACACTGAGCGCGTTTGAACAGCAGTCGCTGGATGGCATGCTGGATACGCTGAAGAAGGATATTGTTCTCGGCGAAGAGTTCGTCAAGTAATAACCCCTTTATGCCTGGCACCGTAACGGTGCTGTTCACCCCGGCCCTGCCGGGGTGAACGTCTGGTACGCTACGGCGTCTGATTTTCTTCCGGGTATTCCTGAACCGTTACCGGCAACGTCATCTTTTTACCATCACGGCTGATTTCTACATTAATCACCGTTCCCGGGCGTATTTCCGCCACCTGATCCATGGTTTCCAGCGGTGAAGCAGCCTGAACGTTGTTGACCCGGGTAATCGTGTCATTGACCTGAAGACCAGCAATATCGGCTGGCCCACCTGCTTTAACAACCGTTACCACGATACCCTGAAGCTGAGGGTGCTCAATGCCGGTATCCAGCCCACTGGAGCGTCGGAATTCCTGGCCTGTAATGCCGATATAACCACGGATCACCCGGCCATCGCGGATCAGCTTTTCCATCACTTTAGTTGCCAGCTTGGTGGGGATAGCAAAGCCCAGCCCTTCCGGTGTTTCACCATTGCTGCTTTTATCAAACGACAGCGTATTAATCCCCATCAGTTCACCCAGCGAATTAATCAGCGCGCCGCCAGAGTTGCCACGGTTAATCGAGGCATCTGTTTGCAGGAAGTCCTGATGACGGGAAGGGCTGAGGCCAACGCGCCCGGTGGCACCGATAATGCCCTGGGTAACAGTCTGTCCGATGTTATAGGGGTTACCAATCGCCATCACCAGGTCGCCGACGTGTGCGACTCGCTGTGGGTTGATGGGGATCACCGGCAATGTGGATGCATTGATTTTCAGCACGGCCAGGTCGGTCAGGGTGTCTGAACCGACCAGCATCGCTTCAAAGGAGCGGCCATCCTGCAGATTGACGATAATCTGGCTGGCATCATTAATCACATGTTTATTGGTCAGGATATAGCCACGAGGGTCCATAATCACGCCGGAGCCCAGGACATCCGTTGAGCCGCTGGCGCTGTGGTTATAGACATAGACCACGGCAGGTGCCGCGCGGCGAACCCCGGCATTGTAACTGACGGGTTCTTCACTGGTGGTGCTGACGCTGGATCGCGACAGCAGGTCGCCCCCAAGCCTGAGGCTCGGTACGGCTACCAGAAGAATACCGGCCACAATCAGGCCAAAGATCACTGAACGCAAAATTTTAAGAAACATGGTCTTAAGCGGTGAATGAAAGAACAACTGGCAGGATAGCATGAGTTACGCAGACACAGTAGCCTGTGTCTGCGTATGGCGTTAAGGCAGGAGCAGGTAGATATTCTCTTCACCGCGCATCACGCTCAGTGCCAGCAGCGGTGGTTTTGCTTCCAGCAGTTTGCGCAGTTCGGCCAGGTTCTGTACCGGCGTACGATTGACGCCAACAATGACATCGTCTTTCTGCAGGCCAAACTGGGCAGCGGGAGTCGATTTTTCTACCTCATCGACTTTCACCCCTTTCGTGCCCTCTTTGGTCGCGCCATCACTGAGCGTCGCGCCCTGTAATGCTGGCGTCGTCAGCTCTGCGCCGGCACTATTCTGCGTGCTGTTATCCAGTTTCACCGTTACGGTGAGTGGCTTAGCATCACGCAACAGGCCGATCTTCACATCCTGACCCGGCGGAGTGGTGCCGATTTTCACCCGCAGTTCCGCAAAATTGGCAATTGCTTTACCGTCGACGCTGGTAATGATATCACCGGCTTTGATGCCTGCTTTGGCTGCGGCGGACTGGGGTAATACTTCGTTGACGAAGGCACCACGCTGAACATCGACATTGAAGGCTTTCGCCATCTCAGCGGTCATTTCGGTGCCTTTGATGCCCAACTGACCACGTTTAACTTCGCCAAACTGGATCAACTGCTGTGCAAGGCCCATCGCCATATTACTGGGGATAGCAAAACCAATCCCAATATTGCCGCCGCTGGAGGCCAGAATGGCCGTGTTCAGGCCGATCAGCTCACCATTGAGGTTTACCAGCGCCCCGCCGGAGTTACCCCGGTTGATGGCCGCATCGGTCTGAATAAAGTTCTCCAGCCCTTCCAGATTCAGGCCACTGCGGCCCAGGGCAGAAACAATCCCTGAAGTCGCGGTTTGACCCAGTCCAAACGGATTGCCGATCGCAACGGCGAAATCGCCGACTTTAAGCTGGTCAGAGTCGGCAATTTTGACTTGCGTTAGCTTCGTGGCACCGTTGAGCTGGATCAGTGCAATGTCGGTCTGCTCGTCATGACCCACCAGCCTGGCATCGAACTCGCGGCCATCGCTCAACTGCACACTGATTTTGTCCGCGCCGTTAACCACATGGTTATTGGTCAGCACATAGCCTTTTGCTGCATCAATGATCACACCTGACGCCAGTCCTTCAAACTCTGGTGATTTATCATCACCCTGCGTGCCGTTCTGGCCGTTCTGATCGAAGAAGCGTTTTAACTGCTCGGGGATCGGCTGCTGTTTGCTGTCGCTCTCGGTTCCCTCAACGTGAACGCTGACCACGGCAGGCAGAACCTTTTCCAGCATCGGTGCCAGGCTCGGCAGCGGTTGTCCCTGAATCTGGGAGGGCAACGATGCCTGAGTTGCCGGGATCACGGCCAGATTAACGCCAATACTTAATGCCAGTGCGCTTAACAGAAATGATTTCTTCTTCATCGGGACTCAGCTCTCGCTACCAGGGGAATAAATAAAGGTGTACCCGGAATTGCAGGCTATTTGTTGAGTGATACAGGTATGACCGTTCAGAAACGAAGGGGTGCCAGGCACCCCATAAAAAAATCATTTGGCAGCGCGATCGCCACGCAGCAGGCCAGAAGCGCTGTCCGGATAATCACGCGGCATTTGCACTGGCACCTGATCGTTATCCGCTTCGGATTCGGTCAGCTGATAGGCAAACGGGTTTTTCTCACCCGGCAGGTTTGGCAGCAGGTCGTTCGAACCCTTCGCCATATGCTGATACAGCTGGCGATAGTCGCGCGCCATGTTGTCCAGCAGCTCGGCGCTGTGGGCAAAATGATTCGTCAGTTCTTCACGATAGTCAGCCAGCTCGGCTTTACTCTTTTCCAGTTCATACTGCAGGCTGCGTTGCTCACGCAGTTTCTTATTGCCGAAACGCATGGCGACCGCGCCAATAATAATCCCAACCACTAACCCAATAAGCGCATATTCCCAGGTCATAATAACTCCCATATTGTCTTCGTTGTTCCGTAGGGCCTTTCCAACTCATACCCGCCACTATAACCGCTAATCTCACGGAAGTGGAATCCTGCGGCAGCTTCGCTTAGTGTAGAACGACTTTTTTTTCGACAATCAATCACCCGGCAAGACCATTTTTCAGGGAATGTGACCACATTATGCAAACGATGTCTCCTCTGGCGCTGTATCAGCAGGCGCTGGAAAACGGCGAGTATCAGGCCGATGACGTACAACGTGCCGCGATGACCCGCTTAGACGGTATCCATCAGGCATTAACCCGTATCAGCCCGCCAGCGCCCGCTGCCAGCGGTGGGTTATTCGGTAAGCTGAATAAGCTGCTGGGAAAAAGTAGAAATGATGTTCAGGCCCCTGCGCGTGGTCTGTATATGTGGGGGGGCGTTGGGCGTGGCAAGACCTGGCTGATGGATATGTTTTTTCGGGCTATTCCTGGTGAGCGCAAGCAGCGACTGCACTTCCATCGATTTATGCTGCGGGTACACCAGGAGTTGACCGAGTTGCAGGGCCAAAGCGATCCGTTACAAATCGTTGCCGACCGCTTTAAAGCCGAAACGGACCTGCTGTGTTTTGATGAGTTTTTTGTCTCAGATATCACCGACGCAATGCTGCTTGGCACTCTGATGGAAGCGCTGTTCAGTCGGGGAATTACGCTGGTTGCCACGTCAAACATTCCGCCGGACGATCTCTACCGTAACGGTTTGCAACGGGCGCGCTTTATACCCGCGATTGAGATGATTAAACAGCATTGTGAGATCATGAACGTGGATGCGGGCATCGATTATCGCCTGCGCACGCTGACGTCTGCACACCTGTGGATGACGCCGCTCAGTGAAGCGACGTCGAAAGAGATGGAGCGTATGTTTGTCGCGCTGGCGGGTAAGCCGCGTGAACATCATGAACCACTGGAGATTAACCATCGTCAGTTGCAGACGCTGGGCGTTGCAGAAGGTGTTCTGGCGATGAGTTTCCTTGCCCTGTGCGGGGAAGGGCGGAGCCAGCATGACTATATTGAACTGTCGCGCCGTTTCCACAGCGTATTGCTGTATGATGTGCCGGTGATGATTTACAAGACTGAAGACCAGGCTCGACGTTTCCTGGCGTTGGTAGATGAATTCTACGAGCGTCATGTGAAGCTGGTGGTCTCGGCAGAAACATCACTTTATGAGATTTACCAGGGTACGAGGCTGAAGTTTGAGTACCAGCGCTGCGTCTCCCGCTTACAGGAGATGCAGAGCGAAGAGTACCTGCGGCTGCCGCATTTACCCTGAGTCTCTCATTACAGTGACGTGATGGTAATTTTATCGTAGAAAACGTTCGCTCTTTGCGGGCGAGTTCTCTATAATCTTGCGACCCCACGTTACAGCAAAGGTTTTTTTCCCAAAACTCTTTGTGTTCCAGTAACTCTATCCGAAGGGGTGGGCTTGCTGGTCAAGATGGTCGTGTGAGCTCCAACCGTTTATTCAAGCGTTTGGGATTTCACCAACGTGTAACTTAATTTGGGTAAGCTTTTAGATGAAAACTTTTACAGCTAAGCCAGAATCGGTCCAACGTGACTGGTATGTTGTTGACGCAACAGGCAAAACCTTAGGTCGTTTAGCGACTGAATTGGCTCGTCGCCTGCGCGGTAAGCACAAAGCGGAATATACTCCGCACGTTGATACTGGTGATTACATTATCGTTCTGAACGCAGAAAAAGTTGCCGTAACCGGTAACAAGCGTACCGATAAAGTGTATTACCATCACACCGGTTTCGTCGGTGGTATCAAGCAAGCGACCTTCGAAGAAATGATTGCTCGCCGTCCTGAACGCGTGATTGAAATCGCGGTTAAAGGCATGCTGCCAAAGGGTCCGCTGGGCCGTGCTATGTACCGTAAACTGAAAGTTTACGCGGGCAACGAGCACAACCATGCGGCACAGCAACCGCAAGTTCTTGACATTTAATCGGGATTACAGGCAATGGCTGAGAATCAAAACTACGGCACTGGTCGCCGCAAAAGCTCTTCCGCACGCGTCTTCATCAAGCCGGGTAGCGGTAACATCGTTATCAACCAGCGTTCTTTAGAACAGTACTTCGGTCGCGAAACTGCCCGCATGGTAGTTCGTCAGCCGCTGGAACTTCTGGACATGGTTGGTAAATTTGATCTGTACATCACTGTTAAAGGTGGTGGTATCTCTGGTCAGGCTGGTGCGATCCGTCATGGTATCACACGCGCTCTGATGGAGTACGACGAGTCACTGCGTGGCGAACTGCGTAAAGCAGGCTTCGTTACTCGCGATGCTCGTAAGGTTGAACGTAAGAAAGTCGGTCTGCGTAAAGCACGTCGTCGTCCTCAGTTCTCCAAACGTTAATTTTTTCTGCTCAGGCAGAATCGATTATCGGAAAACCCGGTGCTTGGCGCCGGGTTTTTTATTTTCTTCTAGTGCAAAAAGCGCGAAACACACACCGCTTTACTCTTTTCCCCTGCAATTCCGTGTGCGACCCCCCACAAGCTGGCTAAAATCTGGTAGACTATGTGTCACTTTGTGCCCATTGGCCGGGCAATGACGGGTGTATCCTGTGTAGCAGGAATCGGTCAATCTTCGGGCTGGTGGCAATGATGAGTCGCCACGTGGATGGCTATTCGCAGTAATTTTCTCGATAAACTTGGAGGTTTACATGGCTGTCGCTGCCAACAAACGTTCGGTAATGACGCTGTTTTCTGGTCCGACTGACATTTTCAGCCACCAGGTACGCATTGTCCTGGCTGAGAAGGGTGTTAGTGTCGAGATCGAGCAGGTTGAAACGGATAACCTGCCGCAGGATCTGATCGACCTCAACCCGTACCGTACCGTACCCACCCTCGTTGATCGCGAGCTGACGCTGTATGAATCACGCATCATCATGGAATATCTGGACGAGCGTTTTCCGCATCCACCATTGATGCCGGTTTACCCGGTAGCACGTGGTGAAAGCCGCCTGATGATGCACCGCGTCGAGCAGGACTGGTACAGCCTGATGCGTAAAGTTGAAAACGGTACCGCGCAGGAAGCTGAAGCGGCACGTAAGCAACTGCGTGAAGAGCTGCTGGCTATCGCTCCGCTGTTCGCCCGTACGCCGTTCTTTATGAGCGAAGAGTTCAGCCTGGTTGACTGCTATCTGGCTCCACTGCTGTGGCGTTTACCGCAGATGGGTATTGAGCTGATTGGCGCGGGTTCTAAAGATCTGAAAGGCTATATGACGCGTGTCTTCGAGCGTGATTCCTTCCTGGCTTCCCTGACTGAAGCAGAACGTGAAATGCGCCTGCATACGCGGGGCTGATTACGATGGAAATGTCCCAACTTACCGCACGTCGTCCTTATCTGCTGCGCGCTTTCTATGAGTGGTTGCTCGACAACAATCTCACGCCGCATCTGGTCGTCGACATTAATTTGCCCGGCGTGATGGTGCCCCTGGAATATGCTCGTGATGGTCAGATCGTTCTGAATATTGCGCCGCGTGCCGTGGGCAATCTTGAGTTGGGCAATGATGAAGTTCGCTTCAGCGCCCGTTTTGGTGGTGTTCCTCGTCAGGTTTCCGTGCCATTAGCGGCGGTTCTGGCGGTTTACGCCCGTGAAAACGGTGCAGGCACCATGTTCGAACCTGAACCTGCGTACGATGGAGCGGGTGAATTCGATGCATCTGGCGGGCAGGATATTGCCCCGGAGACCATGATGTCGGTGATCGATGGCGATCGTCCCGATGACAGCGTTTCTGACGACGATGAGGGTCCTGACGATGAGCCGCCTCCGCGCGGTGGTCGTCCGGCGCTGCGCGTTGTGAAGTAACTTGTGCAATAAATAAGAAACGGGCCTGATGGCCCGTTTTTTTATACCTGTCTTAATGGAGCGAACTGCTGTTGCAGCCCGCCCTCACTTACTGACTCAGTAGACGTCACGCAGGTAGCGTTTCTCTTTCTTCAGCTGATCGACGTAATCTGCTGCACGTTCCGCAGACATCCCACCAAACTGAGTAATCACCTGATACAGCGCCTTATCAACGTCTTTTGCCATGCGTGATGCATCGCCACAGACATAGAAGTAAGCCCCTTCTTCTAACCAGGCAAACAGCTCTGCACCCTGTTCCAGCATGCGGGTTTGCACATAGATTTTCTCCGCCTGATCGCGTGAGAATGCTAAGTCCAGACGCGTCAGCAATCCACTTTCCTTCCAGGCATTTAGTTCATCCTGATAGATGTAGTCGTGTTCCTGATGCTGATCGCCGAAGAACAACCAGTTTTTGCCTTTAGCGCTTAACGCTTCACGCTCTTCAAGGAAAGCACGGAACGGGGCAATACCGGTGCCTGGGCCAATCATGATCAGCGGAGCATCATTGTTGGACGGCACGCGGAAGGCTTTATTCGGTGAAATGAAGATCGCGGGTTTCTCACCACGTTTAACGCGCTCAGCCAGGTAAGTTGAGCAGACACCGTTACGTGCACGACCGGCGCTGTGATAGCGAACGGAAGCGATGGTCAGATGCACCTGATTAGGGTGTGCTTTCTGGCTGGAGGAAATCGAGTAAGCACGATGCTGTAACGGACGCAGCAGGGCAACAAACTCAGGAATGCTCAGTGAACGAGTGACATCCAGTTGCAGCAGATCGAGGGTATCTTTACCCCACAACCACACGCCCAGCGCATCTTTATCGTCATGTTGTAAGACATGACGCAATTCCTGGTTGGTGGTGTTCTGGCCGACCCATTCGATCAGTTTGCGCGAAGGCTCAGAGATCTCAAACTGGTAGGTCAGCAAATCGCCCAGACTTCTTTCAAAGCCCGGTACGGGTGTGTCGTAGTCTGACTTCAGCTGCGTCAGCAGCAGCGTGACCAGCGCCGGTTCGTTGACCGGGATAACACCCAGCGCATCGCCCGCTTCGTACTTCAGACCGCTGTCGGTCAGATCAAACTCGAAGTGGCGAATATCTTTGCCTGAGCTCTCACCGGACAGGCGCTTGTTGGTCGCCAGTGCGGCAGCGTACGGGTTGTTTTTATTGCTGCCAGGGATGACCGGTGCTTCCGGTGCGCTTTCCAGCGCATTGCCGCTGCTGCCTGCGCTGGCAGCAAACTGCGGCATAGAGCTGGCGATCCACGCGTTAGAGGGCTCTTCATAGTCAATATCGCAGTCGATGCGATCATAGACACGTTTTGCGCCCAGCTGCTCAAGACGCATATCGATGAACTTACCTGCCTGGCAGAAACCGTCGTAGCCCGTATCGCCAATCGCCAGTACTGCAAAGTGCATCTGCTCCAGGCGCGGTGCTGTGCTGGCCGAAATAGCCTGCCAGAACAGCTGCGCGTTATCTGGCATTTCACCTTCACCGTAGGTCGAAGTGATCACCAGCACGTGACGCATGGTCGCGAATACGTCGATATCGACTTCGCCCAGGCCCTGAACGACCGGCACCAGGCCTTTCGCACGAGCGGCTTTCGCGGCGCTCTGTGCTAACGCTTCCGCATTACCTGTCTGGGAACCAAACAGGATATGGAGCTGGGTCGTTGCCGCAGATCCGGCGGATCCTGCCGCCTGCGGCTGGTTTTCCAGCACCAGCAGGCGTGAATGTAAACCGGCAAGGAAGCCTGCCAGCCAAAATTTCTGCTCACCATTAAACGGTGCATCTTCAGGAATATAAGGAATCTTCATCGCTTTTATCTACTCAATCCCGTTTAAATACTCGTTATAGACTATTAGTTTCTGTTCGTAACAATCATCAGGCTAGTTTGCCGACTGCGGCAGCCAGTTCAGGCAATGCAGCACGTGCGAACAGCTCTTCAAAGTCAGGCAGTCGGCCCAGAACTTCTCTGTTGCAGGCATCCTGATACATGATCCAACCGTACGTCGCCAGACTGTCCATTGAACGGATGTTACGTTGCGTCAGAGCGGCTTTATAATCTGTCATGCGCTTCGCACCAATCAGGCAGGAAAGCTCTTCATCACTGTAGCTTTCAATGGCCGCGCGACCGTGGCGTTGCAACTTGCTAATCAGCGTGAAATCTTCGGTCATCAGCAGGTTACGCACGGCTTTCTCAACCGCCGGGTCATCCACCGAGGTGCCTTTCGGCAGACGCGAAAGCGCCAGCTGCTGCGCAGAACTGAGGACGGTGTAGTTGTTTAACAACACCAGCATCTCAGGGGTGTCCGTTGCACCGTAGCCCGGAACCGCACCGTTGGCGATAGTTTTACCTTCACGCCATGCTGCTTTGAATTTCGCGACCTGATGGCCAGCCAGCGCCGTAGAGAGTTCTTCCAGCAGATCCTTACGGGTTTTCGCTTTCAGGATCTCAGCACCGTCCTGATACAGCAACAGGGAGCGTGGCATTACGTAAACGAAATGCTGGCTTTCGGTTTCCCAGTGATCAAGCAGCCACTGAGCACGCGGAGAAGAGGTCGCTTCCAGATGCCAGTTCAGCATCGTCAGTACCGCTTCTTTATGGACGCGTGCCATTTCGTTGTCATCAGTGATGGAACCCAGCATCACGGAATCACCGGCTGCAGAACCCGCCAGCTTGCCGTACGGGTCGTACTGGTAGGCGAAACCGCCGCTCATACCATTACCAAAGCCGGTGCCGTAGGTACCAAGATTAAGTACCGCACCGTTGGTCATATATTCACAGCAGAAATCACCGACGCCCTCAACAACAGCGGTCGCACCGGAGTTACGTACGGCGAAACGGTCACCCGCCTGGCCCTGTGCGAACAGACGCCCGCCGGTGGCACCGAACAGGGCAAAGTTACCGATCAGCACGTTGCCTTCTGCATCCTGTGAGCCGCCGCCAGGCGACATCACTACAATCTCACCGCCGCACTGTCCTTTGCCTACACCGTCGTTACAGGTGCCGTAATGTTCCAGGCGCATGCCATCGTTACAGAACACGCCGTAAGACTGTCCAGCAGAGCCGGAGGTAGAGATCGTGACCGTAGCGGGTGCCAGATAGCGGCGACCGCGATCGTCCAGCAGCGCGGCCGGCATGCGGCTCAGATGCTCGGCGTTCAGCGTATGGTTCAGCAGGCGTTCGATATCGATAGCCAGCTGACCGCCTACGCTCTTGTTACGGTTGTTCAGTACGATCCCTGCGCCGAGTTTGATCTCAGTGGATCCCTGGCTGACCAGCTGATCGTTCAGTAGATCAACCCAGCCGTTATCCAGTTCGAAATCTTTTTCCAGATAGACCGGACGGGCGATTTTCAGCTCTGGAACCACGGTCAGCATGGCACGCAGATCCAGTTTGCCCACTTCCAACGGGTGATCCATCAGGTGTAGCAGATCCGAGCGGCCACGGGCTTCACGCAGTGAGCGCAGACCGAGGCGTGCCAGCATTTCACGCACTTCATGCGCGACGTTGATAAAGTACTGCGCCAGCTGGCGCGGGTCGCCATCAAAGGCTTCAGCATTGGTCGTCAGGCCCGCCGGGCATTTCACGTTACAGTTTTTCGCCATCACACATTTCAGCATCATCAGTGCGGTGGTACCGAACTCGAAGCTGTCGCCGCCCAGCAGTGCGGATTTCACCACATCGCTGCCCGTCTGCTGTGCGCCAGAGCAGCGCAGCAGGACTTTTTCACGCAGGCCGTTGGCACACAGTGCCTGATGCACTTCGGCGATGCCGATTTCTGCCACGCGTCCGGTGTATTTCAGGCTGGTGACCGAGGCTGCCCCGGTGCCCCCGGTATTACCGGCGACGTTGATCACATCAGCACCGGCTTTCGCCACGCCAACGGCAATCGTACCGATACCTTCTGATGACACCAGCTTGACGATCACTCGTACACGTGCGGCTTTACAGTCGTGGATCAGCTGCGCCAGATCTTCAATAGAGTAGGTATCATGGTGCGGAGGCGGGGAAACCAGCTCCACGCCCGGTGTACCACCACGCGCTGCCGCGATTTCTACCGTGACTTTGGCAGCCGGTAACTGACCGCCTTCACCCGGTTTTGCACCCTGGCCAATCTTGATTTCCAGCTCTTCAAGCATCGGGTCAGCCAGATAGGCCGCCCAGACGCCGAAACGACCGGATGCCAGCTGCTTGATACGTGAAGCACGAATGGTGCCGTGGCGTGAGTAGTGTTCACCGCCCTCACCGCAGTTACTCATGCCGCCGACCATGTTGGTGCCATGAGCGACTGCTTCATGTGCCGGGGCGACCAGCGCACCGTGGCTCATCGCGCCAGAGGCGAAGGTACGGGTAATTTCGTGTGCAGGCTGCACTTCGCTCAGTGGCAGCACAGGCGAAATGGTAAAGATGCGGGACAGATAGTCCGCTGCTTTACCGGTCGCGGTCAGGTGTAGCGCATCGGAGGACACTTCTGCATGTTTGATAGCATCGCCAAAGCGTTTTTTCAGCACACCAGACAGCGTTGTCAGACGATCCTGTTCGCTTTTCAGGCCTGCGATAGCATCGGTCAGGCGCAGCGTGAACTCACCTTCGCGGTCTGCGACGGCTTCACAAACCAGTCCACGAACGGCAAAACCGTTGTTGACCAGCGAGTAGCGCCCGAGCTTACGGGTGAATTCTGCTTCACTGTCTACATGCGTTAAGTCTGCTGGCAGGGCGAGAATATCACGCAGTGCTGCCGGGCGACGTTTACGCTCTTCCAGCATCAGGCTGGAGAACTGACGATAATCAGAGGTAATCGTGAAGTTATCGATCACCTCATTCGGGATGCGTTCGAAGCTGCTGTCAGCAAAGGTCTTCGTTTTAATATTGAAGGCATTATCCAGCTTGGCCAGCGTCATCAGGCGGATAAAGTTATCCTCCTCACGGGCTTTATCAGCAAAGCGGATAGGATGCTCAGTCATATCGATAAAAGTACGCACGGCAATCGTGCCGTAGGAGTGTCCTGCACCTTCCGCACGTTCTTTAAACAGCCCCAGCAACGGCACCTCAGACTCACCCTGAATGCGCAGCGCACTCTGGTGCCAGTCAACGGCCATCTGCGCGATGGTGGCAAAGCCAGCGCCGCCCACCGGGGTTTTGATATTCGGGAAATACTTCTTCAGCACGCGATCGTCGGTATCGAGGAAGTTCGGCTCAAAGAATTCGCCACAGCTGTAGCTTTCCACGGTACACAGGCCCACTTTACCCATGGTTTTCATCAGGGCTTTTTCAGCGGCTTTGGCATAGCGTTTAAAGGCTTTGTTACCTTCTTCACCTTCACCGTACTTCTCTTCGGCACGCATTTGCACGCCGAGTGGATAAACGGCGGAGGCGCCAAAGCCCAGTGTCGCGGCGATATGGTGCGAAGAGATGCTCTGGCCGCTTTCAACCACCAGTGAGACATCAAGGCGCAGACCTTCCTGTACCAGGCGCTGGTTGATGGCGGAAACCATCAGCAACATTGGAATAGCGGCACGCGTTGTGGAGATATGGCGGTCAGTGATGACGGCAATGCCACCCTGCTCACGAGCAAAGTCGACCACTTCCTGTGCCAGCGCATCAATGGCCTGTTCCAGCGCGTCAGCATTGGCTGCACGGCTCTCCGGGTCAGTCCCCGTCACTGGCACATAGAGCATTTCAAAACGGGCGTAAGGCGCGACTGTCTGCTCACGCAGTTGCAGCATATCCAGATGCGTCAGGATTGGCGTTGGCACCACAATCTGGTGGCCTTTGCTACGTCCCAGGTGCGGTTTGGCACCTAAGGCCACGCGCAGCGTCATGCCGTCGATTTCACGGATGGAGTCCAGCGGGGGGTTGGTTACCTGAGCAAAGCGCTGGGAGAAGTAGTGCGCCATGCCGCCTTCATGATCGGACAGGGCGTTAATCGCGTTGCCGTAACCCATCGCTGAAATTTTTTCAGCACCGGTCGTCAGCATCGGGTCCATCATGAATTTAAAGCTTTCCTGGTTGTAGTAGTACGCCACAAAACGCTGGTAGGTTTTGAGGTCGCCGCTGTAACGCAGAGGAGAGCCTTGCTGCTCTGCCGGGATAACCGGAAGATCTTGTAATGTGACGCGTGACTCAGCCAGCAGGGCAGGATAGTCAGCTACCGCAGCCAATTTTTCCAATGCTTCTGAGGTGGTGTAGCTGCGTTGTTCGCGGTGATCGTAATACAGCATCCCGCCCGCTTCGATACGGCCACGGCGCAATACGCTTTCCGGTGGGAAGGCGATCTGGCCTGCTTCTGACATCGCACCGATATACTCAGCGGTTTCTACAGAACGCAGGGGGCGCAGGCCCAGACGGTCGAGACGTGCGCCAATCACTTCACCATTACCGAAAATCAGCGCTGCCGGGCCATCATTTTTCTCTTCGTACAGTGAGAAGTATTCCAGCATGGCGCGTACTTCAGCAGACAATGACGGATCGTTTTCCCACGCGGGTGGCATCATCGATACCACGGCGGTGATCAGGTCAAGGTTGTCTTCCATCAGGCGGCTGTGGATGCTCTGGTCCAGACGGGAGCTGTCTGACTGGCCCTTCGGACGCACGATCTTCTTACCGCGTGCCAGCGCCAGCGCTGATTCTGCAATACGGTTTTTACGGTCGGTGTTCAGTTCACCGTTGTGCGCCATCAGGCGGAACGGCTGCGCCATGGTGGTATGCGGGTCGGTATTGGTTGAAAAACGGGTATGGAAGAACAGACCGCGCACCTGATGGTCAGCATCGGTCAGATCCTGGAAATAAGGAATCACTTCATTGGAGTTCAGACGCGCTTTAAACACCTGCGTGCGCGAGGAAAGCGACAGCGGATACAGGCCGCCAAATTCGCTTTCAGTAAAAGCGCGGGCTTCGATGTCCAGCAGGGCACGGTAAATGCGTTTTTCAAAGTCAATCTGGTTGGTCACATCGGCCGGGGCAGTAAACACCCATTGCGCGATAGGCAACTGGAACTGAATCGCCGCCGGGCGCAGCACGCTGTTATCCAGCGGCATATCGCGCTTCACGATGATCGTCAGATCATAAGCGGCCAGGGTTTCTTCGACCAGGCGCTCGGCGTTGGCACGTAGCGCACTGTCTTTCGGCACAAAGAAGTTACCGACGCCATAACGGCCCGCTTCCAGCGGCAAGCCGGTAATTTTGCGGAAAAAGTGCAAAGAGAGGTCAACGTTGACACCCGCGCCATCACCCACGCCTTCGGCTGACATACCCCCGCGATGAGGAACGGTGCACAGGGCATTGTGTGCCATCTGCAGAACCTCATGAGTTTGCTCGCCGTCCTTACGAGTAATGAAACCTACGCCACAGCTATCACTGTCTTTTGATGGATCATACAAGCCATAGGGATAAGGTTTTGAGTTGGACATCGAGGGCCTCCTTAAACTGCTTTTGACATTACCACTGTTCTTCAGGCACAGAGCGCTACGGGCGGTCCTCTCTGGCTCTGTATCATTTTACGCCGCTAAAACGCAGACACCGTGACTCCGAACATTCCATTGATGGACAGTTGTCTAAACGTCCTTGAATGAGTTGCTCACGGAATTCCGGGTCTCAAATTGGAGATAACTTGCATCACGAGGGAGTCTACTTGCTGCATAGATATGCTGAGACACTGGCCCGTTAGGAAAGCTTCCAGCGGATTTCCAACTTATCGGGAAAGCGTACTCAGGTCAAATAGCGATCTTACTTATACCTTTTAGCGTGTTTTTGGATATATCATCATGATATATAACAATATAATGTCATATTTTAACCCGATAGACCCATGCATGAAGGCAGCGGAAGTGTGAGCTGACTCACTATAGGGCAGTGAGCAAATCTCTGCACCATGCTGGTGCTGGGGTTATTGACAGCAGAATGTGCTGTTAGGGGGTTGATAACCGCAGGAACACACTGTTTTTGGTGTGACGGGTTTTTTGAATTAAACAGGGGGGTGCTATTAGTAAAATTAATCATGCCAGGTGTGATTAATTTTTCATTAATTGTGAATGATTATTCGTTAGGTGTGACGAGAGAATGCGAGTGAGGTAGACCATCGCTATGAAAACTATCAACAAGAGAAAGGCGCGCTGAATCCAGAGCGGCCCTACAGATTATGCAGTTATAAAATTTAGTCAATATCTTAAAGGGTAACTTTTTGCTGAGAGGGCAAAAAAATTTTGCAGTCGGCAGCCCTTGTGAGAATGCTGCCAGGCCTGGTTTTGCCACCAATTGCCGTCTCTTGCCGCACGGCGCGGATAATCCCGTCATAACCCCCGGTGGGCTGTGGGTGCTGCTGCACTATTACTGTGCAGGTTTCTGTCCGGATGGCCGCTAGATAGCGCGTTGGTCTTTTGTCCAATTCCGGTATGATTGCCGCTATCCGGCTGGAAGGAATCCTTTATGAAACAAATTCGGTTATTAGCGCAGTACTACGTTGATTTGATGGTCAAACTGGGGCTGGTGCGCTTCTCGCTGCTGCTGGCATCGGCGCTGGTGGTACTGGCCATGATTGTGCAGATGGCGGTCACCATGGTGCTACGCGGTCATGTCGAAAGTATCGATATGGTACGTTCGGTATTTTTCGGTCTGCTGATCACGCCCTGGGCGGTCTATTTCCTCTCGGTGGTGGTGGAGCAACTTGAAGAATCGCGTCAGCGTCTTGCCCGGCTGGTCGATAAGCTGGAAGAGATGCGCAACCGTGATTTGGAACTTAATCAGCAGATGCAGGGCAATATCACTCAGTTAAATCAGGAAATTACTGACCGCATTAAGGCCGAAGAGGCTCGATTGCAGGTGGTGGCGAAGCTGAAAGAGGAAATGGCGCGGCGTGAAGAAGCGCAAATCGAACTCGAACAACAATCCTCTTTCCTGCGTTCATTCCTTGATGCCTCCCCTGACCTCGTGTTCTACCGCAATATTGACCAGCAGTTCTCCGGCTGTAACCGCGCGATGGAGTTGCTTACGGGCAAAAGCGAAAAACAGCTTATCGGCCTGACACCCAAAGATGTCTACGACGATGATGCGGCGACCAAGGTGCTGGAAACTGATGAGAAAGTCTTCCGTCATAATGTTTCTCTGACTTACGAACAATGGCTGCAATATCCCGACGGGCGCAAAGCCTGTTTTGAAATCCGTAAGGTGCCTTATTACGACCGTGTCGGGAAACGTAGCGGACTGATGGGCTTTGGACGCGATATAACCGAGCGTAAGCGTTACCAGGACGCGTTAGAGAATGCCAGTAGGGAGAAGACCACCTTTATCTCCACTATCAGCCACGAGCTTCGTACGCCGCTTAATGGCATTGTCGGTTTGAGCCGTATTCTTTTGGATACTCGCCTCAACCAGGAACAGCTGAAGTATCTTAAAACCATCCATGTTTCGGCTATTACACTGGGTAACATTTTCAATGATGTGATTGAGATGGACAAAATCGAGCGACGCAAAGTGCAGCTGGATAATCAGCCTATTGATTTCACAGGGTTCCTCGCCGATCTCGAAAACCTCTCCGGCTTGCTGGCCGAGCCAAAAGGGCTGAAGTTCGTGCTGGCACCTTCGCTACCGCTGCCCCACAAAATCATTGCTGATGGCACGCGCCTACGTCAGATCCTGTGGAACCTGATTGGCAACGCGGTGAAGTTTACTCAGCAAGGGGAAATTGTGGTGCGGGTTGGCTATCAGCAGGATGACTGCTTGTGCTTCGAAGTAGAAGACTCCGGTATGGGCATTCCGCAGGATGAGCAGGACAAAATTTTTGCCATGTATTACCAGGTGAAAGATCAGCGTGGCGGCAAACCGGCGACGGGGACGGGGATCGGGCTGGCAGTCTCCCGCCGTCTGGCACAGAGCATGGGAGGCGACATCAGCGTACACAGCGCGCCTGGGCAGGGCTCCTGCTTCACCCTGACGCTCAACGCGCCGCGTGTGGATGAAGAGGTCAAAGATGAACAGCTGGAAGACGATCTGCCGCTGCCTGCCTTGCACGTACTGCTGGTGGAAGATATTGAGTTGAACGTGGTCGTCGCGCGTTCCGTGCTTGAGAAGCTGGGTAACAGCGTTGAAGTGGCGATGACCGGGCAAGCCGCACTGGATATGTTTGACCCGGACGAGTTCGATCTGGTGTTGCTGGATATCCAGTTACCCGATATGACGGGGCTGGATGTCGCACGTACGCTCCATCAGCGTCATGCTGGAGAGCGTCTGCCGCCGCTGGTGGCGCTCACAGCGAATGTCCTGAAGGATAAGCGTGAATACCTTGATGCGGGTATGGATGACGTTCTGAGTAAGCCTCTGGCCGTTCCTGCCCTCACAGCGATGATCAAAAAATACTGGGATTTCCAGGCAATCGATCTGCCTGATGCACCGGAGTTCAATATGGATGAGAAAGAGCTGGCGCTTCTGGATGTGCCTATGCTTGAGCAATATATCGAGCTGGTTGGGCCGAAATTGATCCATCAGAGTCTGGCGATGTTCGAACAGATGATGCCGGGTTACCTGGCGGTGCTGGACTCCAACATGATGGCACGGGATCAGAAAGGGATCGCGGAAGAGGGACACAAAATTAAAGGCGCTGCGGGTTCCGTAGGTCTGACGCATTTGCAGCAGATTGCAAAACAGATTCAAAGCCCTGAGCTGCCTGCATGGTGGGATAACGTTCAAGAATGGATCGATGAGCTAAAACAAGAGTGGCGCAATGACGTGGAAGTGTTACGGCAATGGGTGACTGACGCTGAAAAAAAATGACCCCGACCGAAGCCGGGGTGCGCGAATACTGCGCCAGCACCAGGGAAAAAGGTCCTCCTGAGCTATTCTGATAGTCATCGTCGAGAGCTCAGGTTCAGGTATTGGGTGAACATAACAATGCTCAGTCACTACTTTAGCAAATCTTGTGTCACATGTTACCGGATTCATTAAAATGTGTGATGTTGAGCAGCGTTCGTAAACAGAAGAACCGATTTTTACAATCTAGTCAAGCGACGAATTGCATTTTACGATAATACGCATGTTTATTGAACGATCGTGATTTTTCTGCTGTTCGTGAGATTGACGTAAACTTTTTGTTCTGATGCTTTTTTCTTAGGTACGAGAGTCTCACTGCTGTAATCGGATTTTTATACTTTAACTTAATGTTTTGTATGGATTTTGTTGGTTTTTTGGCTCTTCCTTCCGAAACGTTTTGGTTTCTGCTAGCACAAATTACCGAATCACCCTCCGGCGGCCAGTAAATGCTGACTCCGTTCAGCAGGATAAAAAGCGCTTTCCGCCTCGGTAAAACGTTGGAAAACGGACTCTAAGGTCAAATGCACGCGTGATTTTCTTTATATGAGAGTGAATAATCAAAAGCTTCCTGATGAAATTTATAAGCAGGACGAACCAATTGATTTAGTGTGTTTTCTGCTTCCGACAGATCCATCGTGGAGTGAAGGTAAAGTGCATGATTTAATGGAACCGATTCCGGTTATGTCGGATTAACTGACAATGATGGAGGAATCCTGGTGTATTTTCATACTGATAAATTTTGGGCGGATCCTCGGGTATGAGTCGTAATAAATTGCGCGTGATGGCGCGGATCAAGTCGGGTTTATTTCGCCTGGTCCTGGGCGTAATGGGTTTATGGGTTGGCGGGATTGTCATTTTTGCCTTTTTACCGGTGCCATTTTCTGCCGTCATGGTCGAACGGCAACTGGGTGCCTGGTTCAGTGGTGACTTCCGCTATGTGGCCCATTCTGACTGGGTGGCGATGGACGAGATTTCACCGTGGATGGCGCTGGCAGTGATTGCCTCTGAAGATCAGAAGTTCCCGACACACTGGGGGTTTGATGTCGCCGCTATTCAGTCGGTGCTGGACAGTAGCAATGAGAAGGCTGGCATGCGCGGCGCATCAACACTTTCGCAGCAAACGGCTAAAAACGTATTTCTCTGGGACGGAAGGAGTTGGGTGCGTAAAGGACTGGAGGCAGGGCTGACTGTAGGGATTGAAACGGTATGGACCAAACGCCGGATTCTTACTGTTTATCTTAACGTGGCAGAGATGGGGAAAGGGGTGTTTGGCGTAGAGGAAGCCTCTCAGCGCTATTTCCATAAACCGGCCAGCCGACTGTCTATGTCTGAAGCGGCGCTGCTGGCTGCGGTGCTACCTAATCCGATTCGTTTCAGGGCCGATGCGCCGTCTGGCTATGTGCGCCAGCGTCAGCAGTGGATCCTGCAGCAGATGCGTCAGCTCGGTGGTGAGGGTTTCCTGCAGGAACATAAGTTACGTTGATTCTGGCGGGGAATGGCTAACAGACCGGCTGAAGCGCCGGTCTGATCAGGGTTGATGATTAATCTTCGTCGAATCCGGCGTTAAACAGGTCGATGACGGCCGCCAGCGCATCTTCCTCTTGCGGGCCACTGGCTTCCACTTCGATATGGCCGCCTTTAGCGGAGTCCAGCATCAGCAGCGCAATCACGCTGCTGGCTTCCGCTTCGGTGCCGCTTTCATTACGCAGCAGCACTTCTGCATCAAAACTCTGCACCAGTTCGAACAGCTTCATCGCCGGGCGCGCGTGCATACCCAGCTTATTTTTAATCTCAACGGTTTGTTTTACGGTCATGTTTTGCGTTTTTCCAGCGTACGGTGACGAGACTGAACATTTTTACCGCGCGAGCGGAAATAATCCGCCAGCTGCTCGGCAATATACACGGAACGATGTTTACCGCCGGTACAACCGATAGCCACTGTCAGATAGCTACGGTTATTGGTTTCCAGCATCGGTAACCACAACTCCAGGTAGCTGCGCGTCTGATAGATAAAGTTATGCACCTCAGTATGACGATCGAGGAAGGCCGCAACAGGGCGGTCAAGACCGGTCATCGGACGCAGTTTTGGATCCCAGTGTGGGTTCGGCAGAAAACGGACGTCAAACACATAATCGGCATCAATAGGAATACCGTGTTTGAACCCGAACGATTCGAACACCATGGTCAGTTCACGTTCACGTTTCCCCAGCAGGCGCGTACGCAGCATCTCTGCCAGTTCGTGCACTGACATTTCTGAGGTGTCGATAATCAAATCGGCACGGGAACGTAGCGGTTCCAGCAGATCGCTCTCTTCATCGATGGCACTTTCCAGCGACAGATTTTTACTGGAGAGCGGATGCAGGCGACGGGTATCGCTATAACGACGGATTAAGGTATTACGGTCAGCATCCAGAAACAGAAGCTGCGGCGAAAAACAGTCTGGCAAATTGGTGAGTGCAGTTTCAAACACCTCCGGTGATTCCGGCATGTTGCGGACATCAATGCTCACTGCAGCAGATATGTTGCGCTCAGCCAGCGAATTAGCCAGATCAGGCAGCAATACCACAGGGAGGTTATCCACGCAGTAAAAACCCATGTCTTCCAGCGCGCGTAACGCCACTGATTTCCCTGAGCCTGAGCGACCGCTGACGATCATCAGCACCATTTCACGTTTCCCCCAATTTAACCCGCTGTCCCTGATACCTGAAGCTACACCAGCACTGCATTTCGCTGCGTTGTTGCAACTTCACTGTGTCGGGGATTGTTGCAGAATGACTAACTTTCTTCGTGATCTTCCGTGATGATCTCGTAAAGATCTTCATCGCTTTGTGCGGCGCGCAGGCGTTTAAGAACGGTTTTATCCGCCAGGCGCTTGGCAACCAGAGAGAGTGTGTGAAGATGCGTTTTGCACTGATCTGCTGGCACCAGCAGGGCAAACAACAGGTCCACGGGCTGATTATCAATCGCATCAAACGCGATGGGCTGATCAAGACGAATAAAGACACCGACTGCGCGTAGCGTGTCTTCTTCCAGCTTGCCGTGCGGGATGGCAATGCCATTACCGATACCGGTACTGCCCATTCTTTCGCGCGTCAGAATCGCTTCAAAAATTGTCTGATGCGGGAGGTTGAGCTGTTTCGCCGCAAGTTCGCTGATAATTTCCAGCGCACGTTTTTTGCTTTGGCAATGCACACCATTACGGGTACACGAGACGCTCAACACGGAGCCCAGTTCCAGTTTCAAATCATTGTTCATCATAGTTTCACTTCACTTTTCACTTCCGCAGGCAGGACACTCTTTACCAACGTTCAGATCAAGAGATTAACATGCCGTATTGATTAACGGCTCGTATTCCCGGAAGAATACGAGCCGATACCGCTTTCAGCATAAGCCTGAAGAAGCGGGTTGCTGAAACACCATCAATGCATTGTGAGATTTAGTGTTGTTTTAGCTTATCTTTGTGTTTATTCAACTGGCGAGTGAGCTTGTCGATCAAGCCGTCAATCGCCGCGTACATGTCTTTATCTTCCGAGGTGGCATGCAGCTCGCCGCCATTCACATGCAATGTTGCATCGGCAATTTGCGTCACTTTCTCCACTTTTAAAACAATATAGACCTGGTTGATCCGGTCAAAGTATTGCTCCAGTTTGGCAAACTTCGCTGTCACAAACTCGCGCAATGGCTCGGTGATTTCAACGTGTTGTCCAGTGATATTGAGCTGCATAGTGTCTTCCTTCTCTGTTCGTTCAGACCAGCTGTTTGCGCTGATTTGATGGCGGGATGGATAAAGACTCTCGGTATTTTGCCACAGTGCGCCGTGCCACCATAATTCCCTGTTCGGAAAGCATGGAGGTGAGCTTGCTGTCGCTGAGTGGTTTGACGGGATTCTCCGCCGAGATTAATTTCTTCACCAGTGCACGAATTGCCGTGGAGGAGGCTTCGCCACCCCCTTCGGTATTGACGTGACTGGAGAAAAAATACTTAAGTTCAAAAATACCACGTGGACTGTGCAGGTACTTCTGGGTGGTCACACGGGAAATGGTCGATTCATGCATTTCGACGGCACTGGCAATATCGGCCAGCACCATCGGGCGCATATATTCTTCGCCCTGTTCGAAAAAGGCTTGCTGCTGATCCACGATGCAGCGTGTCACTTTCAGCAGCGTATCATTTCGGCTTTCCAGGCTTTTTATCAGCCATTTCGCTTCCTGCAAATTACTGCGGATAAACTGCGAATCACTGTCGCTACGCGAGCTTGAGCCTAGTGAAGCATAATGCTGGTTAATCTTCAGACGCGGTACGCTGTCTGCATTCAACTCGACCATCCAGCGGTTGCTGACTTTACGTACCAGCACATCCGGGATGACATACTCCGGTTCCTGAGTATTGATCGATTGGCCTGGGCGCGGATCGAGCGTTTGAATAACCTGCATTGCCCCCTTCAGCACCTCTTCCTTAAGGCGTGTGACGCGCATCAGGCTGCGGAAATCATGGTTGGCCAGCAGATCGAGATGCTCACTGACAATCAGGCGGGCTTCTTTCAGCAGCGGCACATCTGACGCGAACTGGGAGAGCTGTACCAGTAAACAGTCGCGCAGATCGCGGGCGCAGACGCCTACCGGATCAAAACGCTGTACACGTTTCAGCACCGCTTCCACTTCGTCGATGGTTAACTCGTCGTTACCAATACTCTCAAGGACTTCTTCCAGCGATGCGGTCAGGTAACCCGTGTCGTCGACGGCATCAACAATAGAGGTGGCAATCGCCCGATCGGTATCGGTAAAAGGCGTTAGCTCCACCTGCCACATCAGATAATCCTGTAGCGTCTGGGTGGTTTCACCCTGATAAACAGGTAATTCATCGTCATGGTAGTCGGTGCCTGTGCCGGACGGCGTCCCTGCGGTGTAGATCTCATCCCAGGTTGCATCCAGTGGAAGCTCCTCGGGCATGTCTTTCTGTTCCAGCGCTTCCCGGGTATCCAGCGCTTCTGTTTCCTGATATTCGCGGGTATCAACTTCTTCGTGAATGTCGGTCTGTTCAAGCAACGGGTTACTTTCCAGCGCCAGCTGAATTTCCTGCTGTAGTTCAAGCGTAGAGAGTTGCAGCAGGCGAATGGCCTGCTGCAGTTGTGGCGTCATGGCAAGCTGTTGACTCAGCCTGAGTTGTAAACCTTGCTTCATATTCAGAGTATTAATTCCCCAGAAAACTGCCCGAATGTGAACACCTTATCAGAGTCTGAACTCTTCGCCCAAATAGACACGCTTAACTTGTTCATCGGCCAGGATTTCTTCCGGGGTGCCGTGGGCAATCAGATGCCCCTGGCTGACGATATAGGCACGCTCACACACTGCCAGCGTTTCACGTACGTTATGGTCGGTGATCAGCACGCCGAGGCCGCTGTCACGCAGGTGTTCAATAATCTTTTTAATATCAATAACTGAAATCGGGTCAACACCGGCAAACGGCTCATCCAGCAGGATGAACTTTGGATTGGCGGCTAGCGCACGGGCAATTTCTACGCGGCGGCGTTCACCGCCTGATAGCGCCTGACCAAGGCTGTCACGTAAATGTTCGATGTGAAACTCTTCCAGCAGTTCATTCGCGCGATCTTCACGCTGCTCACTGGTCAGGTCATCACGAATTTGCAGTACCGCCATAAGGTTATCGTAAACACTCAGACGGCGGAAAATAGAGGCTTCCTGTGGCAGATAGCCAATGCCCCGACGTGCACGCGCATGCAGCGGCAGAATGCTGATGTCTTCATCGTCGATCACGATACGACCTGCATCACGCGGCACGATGCCAACCACCATGTAAAACGTGGTGGTCTTGCCTGCACCGTTCGGACCCAGCAGGCCCACGATTTCGCCAGACTTCACTTGCAGGCTGACATCTTCAACCACGCGGCGGCCTTTGTAAGCCTTCGCGAGGTTTTCTGCAATTAAGGTTGCCATGTTCGTTAGTTACTCTTTTTCTGACCGTTTGACGGAGTGCCTTTGTCCTGCAACTGCGATGGCACCAGAACGGTAGTGACACGTTTACCGGTGCTGCCGAAGGCCTGCATTTTCTGCTCTTTGACCAGATAGGTGATGCGATCGCCTTTGACGTTGCTGTCGAGCTGCTCCAGATAAGCGTTGCCGGTTAATTCCACCAGGTCTTTCGCTAACTCGTAATGCATTTTCTGGGCGTGACCCTGCACGGGTTTGCCGCTGTCCTGCATCTGGTAGAAGGTTGCCGGATTGCCGTAGGCATCAACAATGGTTTTATTGCTGTCACCACCTGGACGGGTTACGACCACTTTGTCGGCCGTGATTTTGATCGTTCCCTGCGTCACAATGACTTTGCCGGTAAACGTGGCAACGTTGCCCTGCATATCCAGCGCCTGATTTTCCGAGTCGACGTTCACCGGTTTATCCGAATCGCCCGTTAACGCTAAAGCGGGAACGCTTACGGCGAACAGCAGGGTTGCAGTCAGTAACTTAAGGCTTTTGTTCATTTTGAATTTCATAAGATGTTTTGACCTTTTCAATCAACTCGGCAGTTTTCTTCCGTAAATTCCCACGCATCTTCATACCTGTAGAGTTAAAGCTGCGGCCATAAAGTGTGACCTGATCGTCCGAGGTTACATCCTGAGTCGTCAGGTTAATTTGCGCATTGTCTGTTTTGATGCGTTCAAGCTGTGCGTCTTTCGTCAGGCTATTCACTTCCACATGCCCGTAAAGATACAGCATGCGGTCGTTAGTGAGTTTGGCCTTGTCCCCCCGCACTGACCAGGTTGGAACCTTGTTCTCATCGTAGGTGGTCATCACCGGGTTATCGAACCAGGTCACAGCATCCGTCGAAAAATAGGTCACCTTGTCAGAAACCAGCTTGTAGCTCAGTGCCCCTGTTGGGTTATAAACTACCGTATGTGAGTTATCACTCATATAGGTGGGTTCATTATTGTCCTGCGTTGCTGCACCGTCGTTGTCATCGGTCGCAGTCAGATTCCAGCCAATCAGCACAATGGCGATCAGTGCCAGTATCAGCGTCATCCAGCGTCTTGTTTTACTCATACCGACTGCCCTTTGGCCTCGTCAAACTTGCCCTGTGCAATCAGGATTAGATCGCAAATTTCCCGGACTGCACCACGACCACCCGCAATGCGAGTCACGTAGTGAGCGCGGGGAAGCAAAATGGGGTGCGCATCAGCAACTGTCACACTCAGGCCGACTTCAGCCATGACCGGCCAGTCGATCAGGTCATCACCAATATAGGCAACCTGCTCCGCACTGAGTGACAGTGTATCCAGAAGTTCATGGAAGGCCAAAAGCTTATCCGTTTGTCCCTGGTAAAGATGAGTAATCCCTAAGGTGGCACAGCGATCTTCCAGCAGTTTGGCTTTACGGCCAGTAATAATAGCCACTTCAATCCCGGAGGTGAGCAGGCAGCGAATACCATAACCATCACGTACGTTGAATGCTTTTAGTTCTTCACCATTGTTACCCTGGTAGATCACGCCGTCTGACATGACGCCGTCTACATCACAAATCAACAGTTTTATGCTTTGTGCTTGTATCATCACCTGTTGGCTGACCGGGCCGTAGCAGGTGTCAACGGTGGCTGCTGAATGACTCATTTCTGTTCACTTCCTTTGTTAAACCACACCAGCACGTAGCATGTCATGCATATGCACCACGCCCAGTAGTGTGTCGCCGTCGGCGACCATCACGGAGGTAATATTTTTATTTTGCATCAGATTCAGCGCATCCACTGCCAGGGTATTCGGCCGAACGCGGATGCCGCCTGGAGTCATCACACTTTCGATACCGGCATGCTGGATATCAATGCCCATATCGAAGACGCGGCGTAAGTCGCCATCGGTAAAGATGCCTTCGATTTTCATCAAATCGTTGCAGATTACCGTCATTCCTATATTTTTACGCGTTATTTCCAGCAGTGCATCACGCAGTGAAGCATCACGGCTCACGTGCGGCATGTCGCTACCTGAGTGCATGATATCATCAACACGTAGCAGGAGCTTACGCCCCAGCGCACCGCCTGGATGAGACAGCGCAAAATCTTCCTGTGTGAAGCCACGTGCTTTCAGCAGGGCAACGGCCAGGGCATCCCCCATGACCAGTGTTGCCGTGGTGCTGGTGGTTGGCGCCAGGCCCAGCGGGCAAGCTTCCTGTGGCACTTTAACACACAGATGCACATCCGCTGCGCGACCCATTGCACTTTCCGGGCGGCTGGTGAGGCAAATCAACGTGACTCGCAGGCGTTTTAGCACCGGGATCAGCGCCAGAATTTCGGAAGACTCACCGGAGTTAGAGATGGCCAATACCACGTCATTGGGACTGACCATACCCAGGTCACCGTGACTGGCTTCAGCAGGGTGGACAAAAAAGGATGGCGTACCTGTGCTGGCAAAGGTGGCGGCTATCTTCTTACCGATATGTCCCGATTTTCCCATTCCCATGACCACCACTTTGCCACCGCAGCGATAAATCAGGTTGCAGGCATGGGTGAAATCGTCGTTTATGTACTGATCGAGCTGTTCTAACCCTTCACGTTCAATCCGCAATACTTCTTTCCCGGCCTGTTGAAAGTCAAAGTCGGGATCAGCAGTGATATGCGCCATAGTAGTCCAGTCCTTTTACCAGAAAGTCACAGAGGGGAACTCATACAGCATCCCCACCCAGACGATAAATCCGCACAGCAACAACGCGCCAGCCAACCGACCAATGCGACGACTGCGCTGCAAACAGATTAATGTGAACAGCGCACTGACACCCAGCATCACCCAGTAGTCACGGGCGAAGATAGCGGTGTCGAGCGTGCCGGGATGAATCAGCGCCGGGATACCCAGCACAATCGCGATATTATAGATGTTTGAACCAATCAGGTTTCCGACGGCGATATCATCTTCGCCTTTTAATGCGCCAGCAATCACGGTGGCCAGTTCTGGCAGGCTGGTGCCCACTGAAATGATGGTCAGGCCAATCACCAGTTCACTCACGCCAAAATAATCAGCAATGACTGTCGCATTATCGATAACCATACGCGTAGACATGGGCAACAGAATCAGGGCTACGGCCAGCCACAGAAAAGCGACGGTATTTCCTGCATCATCACGCGGCAGTTCGGCCAACTGCTCCCGCGTCAGTGAATCATTGCCTTCTCGTTCAGCACGACGTGCTATTTTAATAATGAATAACAGATAGATGGCAGCAATAGCGATGAGTGCCAGGCCATCATTTCGGCTCAGTTCGTTGTCGAACAGCGTCACGCCGCACAGCAGGGTAACCAGCAGCATCAGTGGCAGTTCGCGCCGGATAAGGTTCGAATGTACGGTCAGTGGATGCAGTAGCGCAGCGCCTCCCAATATCAGCAAAATATTGGTAATATTCGACCCCATCGCTGTTCCGACGGCAATATCCATCTGGCCATGTGTGGCGGCAGAGAACGAGACAATCAGCTCGGGCAATGAAGTGCCGATGCCCACCACGGTCATCCCGATAATTAACGGGGGAATACCGAAGGATCTGCACAAGATAGCGGCGCTAAACACCAGACGATCGGCTCCATAAACCAGTAAGACTAAACCGATAATCAGTAGTGCTGTAGCGACGAGCATGAAGTGTCCTTGTGGTCAGGTATTATCGTCGAGGGCGGCTGGCGACAACGAAGTCAGGCATGGAAAATTTAATGGCAGTGATTTTGACGGTCTCAGGGCAAAAAGTAAAACTTATGCCAACTTTAGCTACGTCCCAGAGGTAAGATTCTGTAAAAATGCCCGGCCCGAAGGGTAATACGTTACTATCGGGGGTAAATTAATCGCCTAAAAATAAAGATAGAGGTAACTATGAGCCAGGCGGAGACGAATCTGGTGGATGTCCGGGGTGTGAGTTTCTCCCGTGGCAACCGTCCGATTTTCGATAACATCTCGCTTACGGTGCCCAAAGGGAAAGTCACCGCCATTATGGGGCCATCCGGCATTGGTAAAACCACGCTGTTGCGCCTGATAGGCGGACAAATCCCGCCTGACAGCGGTGAAATCTGGTTCAATGGTGAGAACATCCCCACGCTGTCGCGTTCGCGTCTTTACGAAGCGCGTAAGAAGATGAGTATGCTGTTTCAGTCAGGTGCGCTGTTTACCGATCTCAGCGTTTTTGACAACGTTGCATGGCCGCTGCGTGAACATTCCCAGCTTCCAGAACCTTTGCTGAACAGTACAGTGATGATGAAACTGGAAGCCGTGGGATTACGCGGTGCCGCAAATCTGAAACCGTCTGAACTGTCTGGCGGGATGGCGCGACGTGCCGCTCTGGCCCGTGCGATTGCACTCGAACCCGATCTGATTATGTTCGACGAACCGTTTGTGGGGCAGGACCCGATTACTATGGGCGTACTGGTGAAGTTAATCGATGAGCTAAATCATGCTTTAGGTGTCACCTGCATTGTGGTTTCTCACGATGTGCCTGAAGTGCTAAGCATTGCCGATTACGCCTATATTATTGCCGATCAAAAAGTGATTGCGCAGGGCACCGCCCCGCAGTTACGTGAAAATGATGATGCTCGCGTGCGTCAGTTTATTGATGGTATTGCTGACGGGCCGGTGCCATTCCGTTTCCCGGCAGGGGATTATCTGCAAGATTTAGTTGGCTCAGGGAGGGTGACAGACTGATGTTTCTAAGAGCACTGGCGTCACTCGGGCGAACAGGCATTAATACCTGCGCCTCTTTTGGCCGTGCAGGGTTGATGTTATTCCATGCATTGTTTGGCATTCCTCGCTTTCGTAAACATGCGCCACTGCTGATAAAACAGTTGTACAGCGTCGGCGTGATGTCGTTACTCATTATCGTGGTCTCCGGGCTGTTTATTGGCATGGTATTGGGCCTGCAGGGTTATCTGGTGCTGAAGACATACAGTGCGGAAACAGGCCTGGGCATGATGGTCGCACTGTCGCTGCTGCGCGAACTGGGGCCGGTTGTTACCGCGCTGTTGTTCGCCGGGCGTGCCGGTTCGGCACTGACGGCCGAAATTGGCCTGATGAAAGCCACTGAGCAGCTTTCCAGTATGGAAATGATGGCAGTTGACCCTTTGCGACGCATTATCTCTCCGCGTTTCTGGGCGGGTGTTATCAGCATGCCGTTGCTGACACTGATCTTTGTTGCTGTCGGGATCCTCGGTGGCGGGCTGGTGGGCGTGAGCTGGAAGGGCATCGATCCTGGCTTCTTTTGGTCAGCAATGCAGAATGCAGTCGACCTGCGCACCGATATTATTAACTGCGTGATCAAGAGTGCCGTCTTTGCGGTGACTGTCACCTGGATTGCGCTGTTTAACGGCTATGACGCCATCCCGACCTCTGAAGGGATCAGTCGGGCAACGACGCGTACCGTAGTACATGCTTCACTGGCAGTGCTCGGTCTGGATTTTGTGCTTACAGCACTGATGTTTGGGAACTGATTCAATGCAAACGAAAAAAAGTGAGATTTGGGTAGGTGCCTTTTTACTGCTGGCGCTGTGCGCGATTATTTTTCTCTGTCTGCGCGTTGCCGACCTCAAGTCACTAGGGAATGAGCCGACCTGGAAGTTGTATGCCACTTTCGACAACATTGGTGGCCTGAAAGCAGGCTCTCCGGTGAAAGTTGGCGGTGTGGTGATTGGCCGGGTAGAAGAGATCACCCTTGACCCCAAAAATTACTCACCTAAGGTCACGATGGATATTGAAGATAAATATAACAATATCCCTGACACCAGTTCTTTGGCGGTGCGCACTTCCGGCCTGCTGGGTGAGCAATATCTGGCCCTGAACATCGGGTTTGATGACCCGGAAATGGGAACGGCTACGCTTAAAGATGGCAGCACGTTGCAGGACACCAAATCTGCCATGGTGCTGGAGGATTTGATCGGACAGTTCCTGTACAAAAGTGGCAACGGTGACGATAAGAACCAAAATTCATCTGCGTCGGGTGACGAGCCGGCCTCAGTGCCCGCCCCGGCGGCGACAACTCCAGAAGAGGGCAAGTAATGTTTAAACGTTTACTGATGGTGGCGATGCTGGTGATCGCGCCAGTGGCAGCCAATGCCGCAGCGGATCAGACCGATCCGTATAAGTTAATGGACGAAGCAGCCGCGAAAACCTTTACCCGGTTGAAGACGGAACAACCTAAAATTAAGCAGGATCCTAACTATCTGCGTCAGATTGTTCGTGAAGAACTGCTGCCGTATGTGCAGATCAAATACGCCGGGGCGTTAGTCCTTGGTCGCTACTATAAAGAGGCTACGCCAGCACAGCGTGATGCCTATTTCAAAGCCTTCGGTGACTATCTGGCACAGGCTTATGGCCAGGCGCTGGCGATGTACAACGGGCAAACATACCAGATT
The DNA here is from genome assembly GCF_045107195.1 of Erwinia sp. AnSW2-5. NCBI lineage: Bacteria > Pseudomonadati > Pseudomonadota > Gammaproteobacteria > Enterobacterales > Erwiniaceae > Erwinia > Erwinia sp. AnSW2-5. Next base: position 2,444 of record NZ_JBJGXA010000004.1, on the reverse strand, counting down.
GCTCCGCCTCAGCCGCTGGGGGATGCCAATATTATTGCTATTCGAGTGACCATTGTTGATCCGAACGGTCGCCCGCCGGTAAGGCTGGACTTCCAGTGGCGTAAAAACAGTGTCTCTAATCACTGGCAGGCTTACGACATGATTGCGGAAGGTGTCAGCATGATCACCACCAAGCAGAACGAGTGGAGTGACACCCTGCGTAAGAAAGGAATCGACGGTCTGACTGAGTTGTTGAAGTCCTACTCACAGCAACCCATTACCCTCGATAAGCAGTCGTAATGAGCGAACAACTGCGTTGGGAGGTAGAGACGGATAATCTGCGTCTCTTCGGGGAACTGGAACGTGAAACGCTGTTGCCACTTTGGCAGCAGCGGGAAGCGGTTATGGAGTGGGTCGAAACGATCGATGTTTCCGGGCTGGAACGTGTGGACTCCGGTGGTCTGGCATTGCTGGTTCATCTGCGGCAGATTGCGATACAGCGCGGAAGAGTACCGCAGTTTACTGGCATCACCGATAAACTCAGTTCGTTGATCACGCTTTACAACCTGCAGAAAATTATTGTCGATAGCGACTGAACCGTCAAAACTGATGTGCCGCGTAGCGACAGCGGAACACCTTGAGTTTGCTCATTTTTACTTCAGGAACTGGTCCGCCGGTTCCTCATTTACCTTGCCTCCGTATTGTTATCCATTCTCATTTACTCTTTTTCTGTTGGCACAGGCATTTTTTGCTTGTTTAAGAGTGGGTCGGATTCCACTAAGATGTGTGCCTGTTTATTATCAAGTGAATTTGAAAGCATCATGGAAAATAGTGAAATTCAGTCCGTGCTGATGGGCGCGTTACCGCTGCAGGAAGTCCACGTTACTGGTGATGGCAGCCACTTCCAGGTGATTGCCGTCGGTGAACTGTTCGGCGAGCTGAGCCGTGTGAAGAAGCAACAGACGGTCTATGCACCCCTGATGGCTTACATCGCCGATAACCGTATTCATGCGGTTTCCATCAAAACTTATACCCCTGAAGAGTGGGCGCGTGACCGTAAACTAAACGGTTTTTAAGCTGTGCAGCGTTCGCCACGTTTGGCGTGGTGAGAGTCTGAACAGCAGATTTTTTGACAGACAACAGAGAGCAGTTGCAATGGATAAATTTCGTGTACAGGGTCCGACCCGCCTGAGTGGTGAAGTCACAATTTCCGGGGCTAAAAATGCCGCATTACCGATCCTGTTCGCTGCTTTGTTGGCTGAAGAGCCGGTAGAGATCCAGAATGTCCCGAAACTGAAGGACATCGATACCACCATGAAACTGCTCAGTCAGTTGGGTGTGAAAGCTGAACGTAATGGTTCCGTGCATCTTGATGCCAGTGACGTCAATATCTTCTGCGCGCCTTACGACCTGGTGAAGACCATGCGTGCTTCTATCTGGGCGTTGGGGCCGCTGGTGGCACGTTTTGGCCAGGGACAGGTATCACTGCCTGGCGGCTGCGCCATCGGTGCCCGCCCGGTTGACCTGCATATCACGGGTCTGGAACAACTTGGCGCAGAGATCAAACTGGAAGAAGGCTATGTGAAGGCTTCGGTTAATGGGCGCCTGAAGGGCGCGCATATTGTGATGGATAAGGTCAGCGTAGGTGCTACCGTCACCATCATGAGTGCCGCAACATTGGCAACCGGAACAACGGTTATTGAAAATGCTGCGCGTGAGCCAGAAATTGTTGATACCGCAAATTTCCTGAATACGCTGGGCGCGAAAATCACCGGTGCTGGCAGCGATCGTATTACTATCGAAGGCGTAGAACGCCTGGGTGGTGGTGTGTATCGCGTGCTGCCTGACCGTATCGAGACCGGGACATTCCTGGTGGCGGCGGCGATCTCCGGCGGCAAAGTGGTCTGTCGTGCAGCTCAACCGGATACACTGGATGCCGTGCTGGCTAAATTGCGTGAAGCCGGTGCGGATATCGAAGTGGGTAGCGACTGGATCAGCCTGGATATGCACGGTAAGCGGCCAAAAGCGGTAAACCTGCGTACGGCGCCACACCCAGGTTTCCCGACCGATATGCAGGCTCAGTTCAGCCTGTTGAATCTGGTGGCAGAAGGTACGGGCGTGATCACCGAGACCATTTTCGAGAACCGTTTCATGCATGTGCCAGAGTTGGTACGCATGGGCGCACACGGTGAAATTGAGAGCAATACGCTGATTTGCTATGGCGTGGAGAAACTTTCAGGTGCTCAGGTGATGGCGACCGATCTGCGTGCTTCCGCCAGCCTGGTTCTTGCAGGCTGTATTGCTGAAGGTACGACGCTGGTGGATCGTATCTACCACATCGACCGTGGTTATGAACACATTGAAGATAAGCTGATGGCGCTGGGCGCAAATATTCAGCGTATCAGCGGCGAAGAGTAATCTTCCCGCAATAAAAAAGGGCCGGTATTGAACTGAACCCCAAAACC
>NZ_JBJGXA010000039.1:0-104118 GCF_045107195.1 Erwinia sp. AnSW2-5 | reverse complement strand
TCCGATCGCCCCGTAAAACAGGGGCAGCACCCTGCTCAACATCACGGGCGGACCGAAAAAGAAGGTCCGCCCCTACGCGTCCTGAGTTGTTTTCGGTTTGGGTGTTGACCTGGATTTTGACGTTGAGGCGGCATTCAGCAGCGCTTGCGAAGGTATCCACACAGTGGACGCAGCGCCTGCCGCAAAGCCCGGGTCCCCAGGGTGGGGGCGACTGCCCACCCTGGGTCGCTCAGCCCGCGCAGCGGGAAAGCGAAACGCCCTTGACGTTGACCTGGACAATCGTGTAGACCAGCGTCACTGGTCGACCGCTCGTCATGCAAGTCTTACTTTATGGGGATACCTCAGGGGTCGCCCCCAACGGATTTTACTCGACCTGACGAACCTCGACGCGAAGCTCTTTTGGGACTTCAAACACAATGTTCTCTTCGCGACCAATCAGCTCGATGGCATCGACGCCGCCCAGTGAGTTCAGCCGTTCGATCACCTGTTGCACCAGAATATCCGGTGCCGAAGCCCCTGCGGTAACGCCGACACATCCCACACCTCTGACCCACTCTTCCTGAATATCATCAGCGGAGTCGATCAGACGTGCCAGTTTGCCGGCTCGCTGTGCCAGCTCTGCCAGACGGTTTGAGTTCGAGGAGTTTTTCGAACCGACCACCAGCACCACATCAGCATCACGCGCCAGCGTTCGCACCGCTTCCTGACGGTTCGTGGTGGCGTAACAAATGTCGTCTTTACGCGGGCCGACAATTTTGGGGAATCGGGCACGCAGCGCATCGATCACTTCATAGGTGTCATCGACGGACAGCGTGGTTTGCGTCATAAAGCACAGGTTGTCTTCATCTTTAACCTGAAGCGTCCAGACATCCGCAGGCGCTTCCACCAGGTACATGCCCCCTTTCGGGTTGTTGTACTGGCCCATTGTCCCTTCTACTTCCGGGTGGCCCGCATGACCGATCAGGATCGCTTCCGTTCCTTTACGGCTGGCACGCGCCACTTCCATATGTACCTTGGTGACCAGCGGACAGGTAGCATCAAACAGCATGGTCAGGTCACGCGCTTTTGCTTCAGCACGAACGGCCTGAGACACGCCATGTGCAGAGAAGATCAGGATAGAACCATCCGGCACTTCACTGATCTCTTCAATAAAGATCGCACCGCGCTCGCGCAGGCTGTTAACCACATAACGGTTATGCACCACTTCATGCCGCACGTAGATAGGTGCGCCATACATCTCCAGCGCACGCTCCACAATGCTGATAGCGCGATCAACACCCGCGCAGAAACCGCGCGGGTTAGCCAACAGGATCTGCATTGCTCGTCTCCCGTACCGGATCAATCTCCAGCACTTCTACGTCAAAGTGAATGGTCTGCCCGGCCAGAGGGTGATTGAAATCAACGGTGATTGAGTCACCGGAGATTTCACGGATCACACCCGGCATCTCGTTACCATCCATGCCGCTGAACAGCATGATGGCACCAATTTCCGGTTCCCCGGCCTGCACAAAGTCACGGCGCGAAAAATACTGGATCAGGTCCGGGCTGATGCCGCCGAACGCATCATCTGCGTCCAGCGAAAAAGCACACGTCTCGCCCGCTTTCAGCCCGAGAAGATGGCTTTCCAGCCGTTCAGACAGGCTGCCATCGCCAAGGCAAAACAGTGCCGGTTTACCGTGGCTGCGCGTGGATTCCGCCGTGGAACCATCAGCCAGTTTCAAAGTGAAATGCACCAGCACTGCACTGTCACGCTGTACAGAATCGGTCATGCCTTACCCTTTATTCTTGGCCTGTTTGCCGTTCGGGCTAAGGAACCCTTCCAGCACGATCAGCGCGGCACCGATACAGATACCGCAGTCGGCAATATTAAACGTGGCGAAGTGCCAGTCACCGACATAGAAGTCGATGAAGTCCACCACAAAGCCATGATATGACCGGTCAAACAGGTTGCCCACTGCGCCACCGACAATCAGCGCATAGGCGATGTTATTCAGTTTATTGCTGGCGCTGGTGCGATACATCATTACCAGCAGCACCACGACGATGGCAATGGCAATACCGGCAAAGAACCAGCGCTGCCAGCCACCTTTATCAGCGAGGAAGCTGAACGCCGCGCCGTAGTTGTGCGCATAAAAGAAGTTAAAGTACGGCATCACTGGCATCGATTCGTGCAGCATCAGATTATTCATAATCCACTGCTTACTGGCGAAATCAATGACAATCACCACCAGCACCAGCCACAGCCAGCGCAATCCGGTTGAGAGAACAGGTTTGCTCATCATGCAAACTTACGCTGTTCGCCGCTGCCCGCGACGTTAGTGACACAACGGCCACACACATCAGCGTGTTCGGCGTTCTGGCCGATATCGCTAGTGTAATGCCAGCAGCGTGGACATTTCTCACCTTCTGCTTTCTGCAGGGCAATTTTCAGACCTTTTACCCCTTCGCTCTGCTGCGCATCGTCGGTCGCCTGTGCATAGTCAGCCACCTGAGCCCCTGAGGTCAGCAGCACAAAGCGCAGCTCTTCACCCAGGCTGGTCAGCTTCGCGGCCAGCTCGGCATCGGCATACAGCGTGACGCTGGCTTCCAGAGAACCACCGATACGCTTATCAGCACGCGCCTGCTCGATAACCTTGTTGACTTCACCACGGACTTTCAGCAGTTCAGCCCAGTAGCTGTCGTTCATTGGCTGGTTGTCTTCCAGGCTGAACAGCCCGTCGAACCACTCTTCGGTAAACACATACTGGCTGCGTTTGCCCGGCAGATAGCCCCAGATTTCATCAGCGGTGAAGGACATGATTGGCGCCATCCAACGTACCAGCGCTTCCACGATATACCACAGCGCGGTCTGGCAGCTACGACGCGCCAGGCCATCTGATTTCGCGGTGTACTGGCGGTCTTTGATGATATCCAGATAGAAGGAACCCATCTCAACCGAGCAGAACTGCATCAGACGCTGCACCACTTCATGGAAATCGTAGGCGTCATAAGACGCGACGATATCGTTCTGTGCAGCCAGCGCGCGGCCCACTGCCCAGCGGTCAACGATGACCATCTCTTCCGGTTTCACCAGATCGGTTTCTGGATTAAAACCAGCGAGGTTCGCCAGCAGGAAGCGTGCGGTGTTACGGATACGGCGATAGCTGTCGGCGGAACGCTTGAGGATTTCGTCAGAAACGGCAATTTCACCGGAGTAATCGGTCGATGCCACCCACAGACGCAGGATATCGGCGCCCAGCTTGTTCATCACGTCCTGCGGGCTGACGGTGTTGCCCAATGATTTGGACATCTTACGACCCTGACCATCAACGGTGAAGCCGTGCGTCAGTACCTGGCGGTACGGCGCTTTGCCTTTCATCGCGGTGGAGATCATCAGCGAGGACATAAACCAGCCACGGTGCTGATCCGAACCTTCCAGATACAAATCGGGTTCGTTGCCACCAAACTCAGGGCGTGCGTCGACGACTGAATAGCTGGTAGAGCCAGAATCGAACCACACATCGAGGGTATCCGGCACTTTAACGTAGTTGTCAGCATCAGCACCCATCAGGTCGCGGGCGTCGAGATCCCACCATGCCTGAATGCCGTCCTGCTCAACCAGCTTCGCTACCTTCTCCATCAGTTCCAGAGAATCCGGGTGCAGCTGCTCAGTGTCTTTGTGCACGAACAGCGCCATCGGTACGCCCCAGGTACGCTGACGGGAGATACACCAGTCAGGGCGGTTGGCCACCATCGACTCAATACGCGCCTGGCCCCAGTCAGGGATCCACTGCACGCCTTTAATCTCTTTCAGCGACTGCGCACGCAGGCCTTTCTGATCCATGCTGATAAACCACTGCGGAGTCGCACGGAAGATGATCGGCGTTTTGTGGCGCCAGCAGTGTGGGTAGCTGTGATGCAGTTTTTCAACATGCAGCAGAGCGCCCTTCTCGCGCAGCAGCTCAACGATCATATCGTTGGCTTTAAAGACGTTAACGCCATCCAGCGTCGGGTAAGTACCTGGCAGGAAGCTGCCGTCCGGGCCGACCGGGTTAGCCACTTCAATGCCGTACTTCTGACCGATCACAAAGTCGTCCGGGCCGTGGCCAGGCGCAGTATGAACCGCACCCGTACCGGCTTCCAGAGTCACGTGCTCACCCAGAACTACCGGGGAGGTGTGGCCGAGGAACGGATGCTGGAAGCCCATCAATTCAAGGTCAGCGCCTTTCGCTTCGCCCAGCACGGTCCATGCAGCCACGCCAACGCGCTTCATCACGCTCTCGACCATCTCTTTAGCGAGGATCAGGGCACGGCCCTCGATCTGCAGCAGCTGGTAGTCGAATTCAGGATGCAGGGAGATGGCACGGTTAGCCGGCATCGTCCACGGCGTAGTCGTCCAGATCACCAGAGCAATTGGGCCATCAACCTGGCTTGCGCCAAATTTCGCCTGCACGGCGTCTTTATCGACGGCATTGAACATCACATCGATAGACGGGGAGGTTTTGTCGTAATACTCAACTTCCGCTTCAGCCAGCGCAGAGCGGCAGTCCAGACACCAGTGCACCGGCTTTGCGCCCTTGTGCAGGTGACCGTTGCCGATGATCTTGCCCAGGGCACGGATGATGTTGGCTTCGGTTTTGAAGTTCATCGTCAGATACGGACGATCCCAGTCACCCAGCACACCCAGGCGGATAAAGTCGGCTTTCTGCCCTTCCACCTGCTCGGCGGCATATTTGCGGCAGGCAGCACGGAATTCAGATGCGCTGACTTTCTCGCCCGGCTTACCGATCATCTGCTCAACTTTATGCTCGATAGGCAGACCGTGGCAGTCCCAGCCTGGAACATACGGCGAATCATAGCCCGCCATGCCTTTCGACTTAACGATAATGTCTTTCAGAATCTTGTTAACTGAGTGACCAATATGAATGCTGCCGTTCGCGTAGGGAGGGCCATCATGCAGAATAAAGGTTTTTTTCCCTTTCTTGGCTTCGCGAATGATGCCGTACAGCTTGTCATCATACCAACGTTGCAGCATGCCCGGTTCGCGTTTGGCCAGATCGCCACGCATCGGGAACCCCGTTTCTGGCAAATTCAGGGTAGATTTATAGTCACTCATCAGATTCTCGGTTCCGTATGTCGGTTCTATGTAAACTTAAACCGATGTTTTCAGCCCAAAAAAAGTTCGGGCAGTCACCACATCGTTTGCAATTTGTTCTTTCAGTGCGTCGAGCGAGGCAAAACGCTGCTCGTTGCGTATTTTATCACGCAGCACCACTTCAATATGGCGCCCGTAAAGGTCGATGGAGACATCCAGCAAATGTACTTCCAGCTGCTGACGCAGCCCTGCAACGGTAGGTCGGGTGCCGATATTTGCCACCCCGGGTAACGGATGTGAATCCAGCCCTAAAACCTCCACGGCATACACCCCTTTGACTGGGGAGACCGTACGACGCAGCGGCAGGTTAGCCGTAGGGAAGCCAATGGTGCGGCCCAGCGCATCGCCATGCACTACACGGCCAGAAATGCTGAAAGGACGCCCCAGCAGGGCATTTGCCACCGACAGGTTATCTTCTGCCAGTGCCTGCCGAATCGCCGTGCTGCTGATGCGTTTTCCGTCATCACAGAATGTCTGGGTACTGATGACATCAAAGCCATATTCGACGCCCGCATTCTGTAATAACAGGAAATCACCCTGGCGACCAGCGCCAAAGCGGAAATCATCCCCCACCGCGAGGAACTCTACGCCCAGCTTATCGACCAGAAGATCGGCGACAAAACTCTGCGCTGTCTGGGCCGCGAAACGGCGATCGAAACGCACGCACAGCACGGCATCGACGCCGGCCTGTTCGAGGTAGCGCACTTTCTCCCGCAGGCGTGTCAGCCGTGCAGGGGCTTTTTCCGCCGCAAACAGTTCCAGCGGCTGAGGCTCAAACAGCATGACCATCACCGGCAAATTGCGCTGACGCCCTTCTTTGCACAGTTGCGCCAGCAGCGCCTGATGGCCTCGATGTACGCCATCGAAATTACCGATAGTCAGTACGCAGCCGCGATGCTGCTCTCTAAGGTTATGTATGCCGCGGATAAACTTCATGGCTGGCTCAAATTTGTGGAAATCGGGGGATTATACCTTGTACAGGCGTGAAGGTTAACCCACGAATACGGGCTTTCATGCTTTCTTCTCGCCATTTCGCTCTGTAGGGTACTGATCCGGCGCGGTATGATATTTTTCTTGTGAATAAGCTGTATTCGACTGAATGAAGCTGGTAGAATCTTGCGCCATCGAAACGTAATCAAGTGCCACTGTTTGACCGGCGCTTATTTGCACAAATCCATTGACAACCGAAGGCGAAAAGGGCATATTCCTCGGCCTTTGAATTGTCCTCATAGAACTATTTGGGAGTTGGACCTTGGCTAATATCAAATCAGCTAAGAAACGCGCCGTAACATCTGAGAACCGTCGCAAGCACAATGCTAGCCGTCGCTCAATGTTACGTACTTTCATCAAGAAAGTTTACGCGGCTATCGCTACTGGCGATAAAGCAGCTGCGCAGAATGCATTTAATGACATGCAACCAATTGTGGACCGTCAGGCAGCTAAAGGCCTGATCCACAAGAATAAAGCTGCACGTCATAAAGCAAATCTGGCTGCACAGATCAGCAAACTGGCTTAATGTCAGCTTGTTAATCAAGCTTTGATAAAGAAACCGCTCCGGCGGTTTTTTTATGCCTTTTTTTTGAGGGTACGCACAGAGAGCGGGTGCGACCTAAAAAAGGCCGCCCCTACCATTCCCTCGGTCACCGCGTCATTAATGCGATGATTGCGGGCGCAGTTTAACCCGCAGCAGAATATATCCCACCACAGCAGACAGTACAGACCCGGTGAGGATCCCCAGCTTGGCCAGCGTCACCATCTCTTCATGTGCAGCATCAAATGCCAGTGAAGCGATAAAAATAGACATGGTAAAGCCGATGCCACACAACAGACCGACAGCGGCAATATCCACCATTTTGGTGCCTTCCGGTAACGCAGCAATCTTCAGCTTCACCGACAGCCAGCAAATCAGCGTGATCCCCAACGGTTTACCCACCAACAGACCCAAAATAATCCCCAGAGGCACCATTGAGAAAAGCCCTTCTGGCGATACGCCCGTCAGCGAAACACCGGCATTAGCAAAGGCAAATAACGGCAGGATCAGCCAGCTCACCCACGGATGCAGACCGTGTGCCAGATCGATCGACGGCGAGTGTCCATCCTGTTTTTTCAGGGGAATAAACAGCCCCACAATCACCCCTGCCAGCGTGGCATGTACACCCGATTTCAGCACCGCCACCCACAGCACCATGCCCACCAGCAGGTAGACTGAGGTTTTACGCACGCCACACAGATTCAGCACCGCCAGTACCGTAATGGAGGCCGCAGCGACACCGAGCGAGGCCATCGACAAGTTGCTGGTGTAGAAGAAAGCGATAATAAGAATCGCACCAAGATCGTCGATAACAGCCAGTGCCATCAGGAACATTTTCAATGCAGGAGGCACCCGGCTACCCAGCAACGCCAGAATACCCAGTGCAAAAGCGATATCCGTCGCAGTCGGAATAGCCCATCCGTGGATGGCCAGCGCATCATTATGATTAAGACCCGCATAGATCAGTCCCGGGGCCAACATACCGCCTAAGGCCGCAATCAGCGGGAACATTGCGCGCTCCCGCCCCTTCAGCGACCCCATCATCAGTTCGCGTTTCACTTCAAGGCCGATCATCAGGAAAAACAGTGCCATCAATGCATCATTGATCCATAACAGCAGGTCTTTGTTGATATCCAGAGCGCCGAAGCGGAACTGCACCGGCATGGCCAGAATGGCCTGATAAGCCTGCTGAGTGCTGGTATTGTTGGCGAGGAACATGGCGACAGCAGCAGCGATAATCAGCACTACGCCGCCCGTAGCATCGTTCTTTAAAAGTTTTTTGAGAAAGAGGTTCATGACAGACTCCGCTGTTAATCTCAGTGAATAAGTTTCAGATGACCGACAGCATACGTGTTTAAGCCATTCGAAAAAAACAGTTTATTCCCGCATAAAACAGCGCTATTCACGATTCATTGAATTTATATCTCAAAGGGCTGCACATCCGTGCGAGATCCCTCGAACTCAGGGCGTAAAAAAAGCCGCCTGGGGCGGCTTTATCATCACATTGATACCCACACACAGGAACAGTGGATGGATTGGCAGAACCGGCTCCCTGACGCTCAGAGAGCCGATGCCTTTAGCGAGTCAGATCGTCAAAAAATTTCTTCACACCATCAAAGAAGCTTTTAGAACGCGGGCTGTTCTTCTCACCTGATGGACCGCCGAAGCTCTCTTCCAGTTCGCGTAACAGCGATTTCTGCTTATCACTCAGGCTGACAGGGGTTTCCACCACCACGCGGCATAACAGGTCACCCTGTGCACCACCGCGTACTGATTTCACACCTTTGCCGCGCATACGGAACAACTTGCCCGTCTGCGTTTCCGCAGGCACTTTCAACTTCACGCGGCCGTCCAGCGTTGGTACTTCAATCTCTCCGCCCAGCGCAGCCATCACAAAGTTGATCGGCACTTCGCAGTACAGATTGTTCTCTTCACGCTCAAAGATATTGTGCTTGCGCACCTGAACCTGAACATACAAATCGCCTGATGGCGCGCCGTGCTCACCCGCTTCCCCTTCGCCGGTCAGACGAATACGGTCACCGGTATCAACACCCGCTGGAATTTTCACCGACAGGGTTTTCGAACGCTCAACCCGGCCGTGACCGTGGCAAGCATTACACGGTTCTTTAATCACCGAGCCACGACCATGACAGGTCGGACAAGCCTGTTGCACGGTGAAGAAGCCCTGACGCATCTGCACCTGGCCAGCACCGTGACAGGTTGAACAGGTTTGCGGTTTGGTACCGACTTTCGCACCACTACCGTGGCAGACACCACACTCTTCCAATGTTGGAATGCGGATCTCTTTGGTCACGCCGCGTACCGCTTCTTCAAGCGACAGCTCCATGTTGTAGCGTAAATCAGCGCCGCGTGCAGCACGCTGCTGACGGCGGCCTCCGCCAAAGATATCGCCGAACACGTCGCCAAAGATATCACTGAAGTCAGCACCGCCACCGCCGCCGAAGCCGCCATGACCGCCACCGCCCATCCCACCCTGTTCAAAGGCTGCATGACCGTACTGATCATAAGCCGCACGTTTCTGCGCATCGGTCAGAATTTCGTAGGCTTCTTTAACCTCTTTAAACTGGTCTTCGGCACCTTCACCCTGGTTACGATCGGGGTGAAACTTCATTGCCAGGCGTTTATAAGCCTTTTTGATTTCACGCTCTTCCGCCGATTTGGAAACGCCTAAAACCTCGTAATAGTCTCTCTTCGCCATTGTTATTGATCCTACCCTTAACATGCATGCACGGGCGTAGGATTTCTCCGACGCCCGTGCTGGTAATCAATGGCGCATGACGCGCCACCCTGCCCGCTCAAGGGCGATTATTTTTTGTTGTCTTTCACTTCTTCAAATTCAGCGTCGACAACATCATCGTCTTTCTTCGCACCGTCAGTCGCATCTGCTGCGCCGCCAGCGGCCTGCTGCTGTTGAGCGAACTCCATCAGCTTGCTGGACACTTCCATCAGAGCCTGGATCTTGGCTTCAATTTCCGCTTTATCTTCGCCTTTCAGCGCCGTGTTCAGTTCGGTCAACGCGGCTTCGATAGGTGCTTTGTCATCCGCTGGCAGTTTATCGCCAGCTTCGTCCAACTGCTTACGCGTGCTGTGTGACAGCTGATCGCCCTGGTTGCGTACCTGAACCAGTTCTTCGAACTTACGGTCAGACTCAGCGTTAGCTTCCGCATCACGCACCATTTTTTCGATCTCTTCGTCGTTCAGACCGGAAGAGGCCTTGATGGTGATTTTCTGCTCTTTACCGCTGTTCTTGTCTTTCGCTGACACATGCAGAATACCATCGGCATCGATGTCGAAAGTGACTTCGATCTGAGGCATACCACGTGCTGCGCTCTGGATACCGTCGAGGTTGAACTGACCCAGAGATTTGTTATCCGCAGCGCGTTTACGCTCACCCTGCACAACATGGATGGTCACGGCAGACTGGTTGTCTTCGGCCGTAGAGAACACCTGGCTGTGTTTGGTTGGGATAGTGGTGTTCTTGGTAATCAGCGAAGTCATCACGCCGCCCATGGTTTCGATACCCAGCGACAGCGGGGTAACGTCCAGCAGCAGAACGTCTTTCACTTCACCCGCCAACACGCCACCCTGAACCGCTGCACCAACAGCAACAGCTTCATCCGGGTTCACGTCTTTACGTGGCTCTTTACCGAAGAACTCGGTCACTTTCGCCTGCACCATTGGCATACGTGTCTGGCCACCAACGAGGATGACATCGTTGATCTCAGAGACGGACAGACCGGCATCCTGCAGAGCCACTTTCAACGGCTCAATAGAACGAGCAACCAGATCTTCTACCAGTGATTCCAGCTTCGCACGGGTCACTTTGATGTTCAGGTGTTTAGGACCTGTTGCATCAGCAGTGATGTACGGCAGGTTCACGTCAGTCTGCTGTGCAGAAGACAGCTCGATCTTCGCTTTTTCTGCTGCTTCTTTCAGACGCTGCATAGCCAGTGGATCGTTGTGCAGATCGATGCCCTGATCTTTCTTAAACTCAGCCACCAGGTAGTTGATCATACGGCTGTCGAAGTCTTCACCACCCAGGTGGGTATCACCGTTGGTCGCCAGAACTTCAAAGGTTTTTTCGCCATCAACTTCATCGATTTCAATGATAGAGATATCGAAAGTACCACCACCCAGGTCATATACCGCGATAGTACGGTTACCCTGACCTTTATCCAGACCGTAGGCCAGAGCCGCTGCGGTTGGTTCGTTGATGATACGTTTTACTTCCAGACCAGCGATACGACCGGCATCTTTAGTTGCCTGACGCTGTGCATCGTTGAAGTATGCCGGTACAGTGATAACCGCTTCAGTCACTGGTTCACCCAGATAATCTTCAGCCGTTTTCTTCATTTTTTTCAGCACTTCTGCTGAGATCTGTGGCGGAGCCACGCGCTGACCTTTCACGTCCAGCCATGCGTCACCGTTGTCAGCGCCAACGATTTTAAATGGCATGATTTTCAGGTCACGCTGTACTTCTTCATCCTGGAAGCGGCGGCCAATCAGGCGCTTGATTGCAAACAGGGTATTCTGCGGGTTAGTCACGGCCTGACGTTTAGCAGGCTGACCTACCAGCGTTTCACCATCCTGGGTGTAAGCAATAATCGAAGGTGTTGTACGATCGCCTTCTGCATTCTCCAGTACACGCGCTTTGCCGCCATCCATGATAGCGACACAAGAGTTCGTTGTGCCCAGGTCAATACCAATAATCTTACCCATTTAAACATCTCCCACTTAAATTCAATTCAAATCAGCTTATGAACCATTAATGCGGGCATTTTTTACAGTTTCAACTGCTCGCCCTACGCTTTTTTTTCCAGGTCCGTAGCTTCGGATGCCAACTAAGATGGGGCCGGGCGACGCGGCATCAAGGGGGAGAGAGAAAAAAATTTTCACTTTGCCCTAATAAAGACAACGGGCCAGCCTAAGCTGACCCGTAAAACGCCATGTTTGCGCGTTATTGTGCGCTAATCTGCTTTAATAGTGCCTGCTGCCCGGCTTCACGACGCAGCCAGCAACCGACCAGAACACCCAACCCCGCGAGTGCCAGCACATAGTAAGCTGGCGCCATCGGCGACAACTTCAACATCAGCGTCAGCGCAATCGGCGTCAGACCGCCGAAAATGGCGTAGGCGATATTATAAGAGAAGGAGATACCGGTAAAACGCACCTCTGCCGGGAATGCGCTCACCATCACGAACGGCACCACGCCCACCACCCCCACGCACAGCCCGGCGACCGCATAGGCAATAAAGAGATATTCCGGCGACTGCGCAGCCACATGGAAAAATGCCCAACTGGAGACGGCCATTAACAGGCTTCCCACGATCAGAGTCGTCGCAGCACCAATGCGATCCACCAATGCCCCGGCAATAATACAGCCAAAAATCAGCATCACTGTTGCCAGGCTATTTGCCTGGAGCGTCAGCGCGGCAGGCAGGCCGTGTAATTTTTGCAGCAATGCCGGAGCCATCAGCAGCACCACGACAATACAGGCCGACAGCAGCCAGGTCAGCAGCATCGATACCACCACACCATGCGTATGACGCAGCACCACTGTTTTCAACGGCAGTTCAGCTGACAGTGTCTTACGCTGCTTCATCTGAATAAAAACCGGTGTTTCATGCAACCAGCGGCGCAGATACATCGCCAGCAGACCAAAGCCACCGCCCAGCAGGAAGGGAATACGCCAGCCGGTGTCAGCGATGGTTTGCGCACTCATCGTGGTGGTAATCAAGGTTGCCACCAGCGATCCCAGCAGAATCCCGAAGGTCAGCCCGGCGGTCAGCGTACCGCAGGCAAAACCAACGCGTTTTTCCGGTACATGCTCCGCCACAAAGACCCAGGCTCCCGGGACTTCGCCGCCAATCGCCGCACCCTGAAGCACACGCAGAATGAGCAGCATGACAGGAGCCGCAATACCAATGGAAGCATAAGTGGGCAGCAGCCCCATCGCTAACGTAGGCAGCGCCATCAGCAGGATGCTGAGGCTGAACATTTTCTTGCGCCCCTGGCTGTCGCCGAAGTGCGCCATAATCAGGCCACCCAGCGGACGGGCAAGATAACCGGCAGCAAAAATCGCAAAAGTCTGGAGCTGACGCAGCCAGTCAGGAATATCAGCGGGGAAGAACAGTTCGCCGATCACGCTGGCGAAAAAGACGAAGATAATAAAGTCGTAGAACTCCAGCGCGCCACCCAGCGCAGCCAGAGTTAACGTCTTGTAGTCCTGCCGGTTGAGGTGACGCGCATGATCATGGGACATAATTATTCACGAAAATCCAGAGTCAGAAGAAAACAGCATGGTTAGAAGTGTAAAGACGGCATTACTATACCGTCAATTTTCTGCCACAGCAGTGATGTCTGGATCTTATGCGTGAAAAAATCAATTTTTAGCTGTTTGTTTCGCGACGAGCGCTTTTAGGGCGAAATGCTGCTACGACCGTCGGGTCCGTCTCAATATAAGGCCCGTCCAGCAGTTGAATGCAGTAAGGCACGCTGGCGAAGATACCCTGCACCCTGGCATTGCCCTCATCATCCTTCAGACCTTCCAGGGTCTCCTTAATCGACTTGGGCTGCCCTGGCAGGTTAATCACCAGTGACTGTTTGCGGATCACCGCCATCTGACGTGACAGGATCGCTGTAGGCACGAAGTTAAGGCTAATCTGCCGCATCTGTTCACCAAAGCCCGGCATCTCACGGTCGGCAATCGCCAGCGTGGCATCCGGTGTGACATCACGCCGGGCCGGGCCGGTTCCCCCAGTGGTGAGCACCAGATGACAGAACAGCTCATCGACCAGCTCGCAAATCGCCTGCTCAATCATCGGCTGCTCATCAGGCACCAGACGTTTTTCAATTTCAAATGGCGTGGTTAACGCCTCAGACAGCCACGCCTCAAGGGCGGGTAATCCCTGATCCTGATAGATGCCATTCGCGGCGCGATCCGAAACGGAAATCAATCCAACGCGTAGTGTATTCATAGGGTTTTCGCTGTATGCAAAAGGGGAATAGAGGAAGGATAAACCATAGTAAAGCAGGATGTATAGCTCGAACAGGTGATTACTTTTTGCACACAAAAATATAAATATACATCCGCTACTTATTGATGAGTAAGCACGAATATATGAAGAGATATAGATAAAAAATATTAAAAAGAACAAAAAAAAGAAACAAAATAAAAACGTAAATTTAGCTTTTTCTGCAAATATCACAAACAAGATAAAAACCATAATAAAGGGGATGATACGACAATCACAAGGATACACATTGAATACATAAAAAAGCCATCATTACCTTAATAGCAAACAAAGCACAGGAATACGCCATAATAGAAATATTAGTGGGCGGGGTTTTATGCATTATTTTATCAGGAATTAAAAAAGATGGGAAAAGCAATCATCATCAGCAGCGTTATCAGTTTCGCTTGCGCCAGTTCATTAAGTTATGCCAGCACCAATATATCTGGCGGGACAATAAACTTTTCAGGTGCAGTAACGGACTCAACCTGTACGATCAATGGTAATAATTCAGAAAGTCTGTCTGTGGTACTTAACCCTATAACCACTCAGCAGGCAGGAACAACGGAAGGTCTTATTGATGCAGGGAAAAAATATTTTTCACTGGATTTTTCCAACTGTACTTCTGCACAGGCGGTGGCAGCAAATGACTCAGGAAACGCGCCCGCTTCAACGCTTAAAATGCAATTCTCTTCACCTAATACTATATCTAACGATGGTAAGTATCTTATCAACCAGGAAAACAACCTTCAGGGTAATCCGCGCAACGTCGGTATTGCTATCGTTCTCGAGGATAAAGAAACACAACCCATTCCTCTTCACCAGGAGCTGGATACACAGCTAGCGGGAAATACCGCAACACCCGAAGCGCTCAACTTTTATGCCAAATACTATAAAGTTGGCACATCGGCGGCTGAAGCAGGCACGGTCAAAACGATGGTGACCTATAGCATCTCTTATCTTTAGTTTTTCATAGCGAATGACGTTGAGCGATTGATTCATGAAAAGAATTTTACTTTTAGCAGTATTATTTCCTTGCCTCTGTAGTGCTAATGTAATTATTAGTGCAACCCGTTCTATCTATCCTTCTGACAAAAAAGAGATCTCGGTTCAATTGCTCAACGATGGCGACTCACCCTCACTGGTTCAGGCATGGATTGATGATGGTGAACCTGACTCAACACCGGAGACAGCAAAAGTTCCCTTTCTGCTAATGCCTCCGGTGGTCAAGGTGCCTGCGCACAGTGGGCAGCAATTGAGAGTCAAGTATATTGGCGGGAAACTGCCTTCCGATCGTGAGTCAGTTTTCTATCTGAATGTGCTGGACATTCCCCCGGTGCCAGAAAACCTCGAGGGGAAGAGCATCATGCAGTTGGCAATAAGATCACGTATAAAGCTTTTTTTCCGACCTGTTGGATTAAAAATATCACCGAAAGATATGATCGATAAGCTGACGCTAACCCGGGAAGGGAAAGGAATTACAGTCCATAATGCCAGCCCATATTACCTGACGCTATCATCCATCAGAATAAATAAAACAGACAACATTCTTAAGCAAGGTTTAATGATAGATCCTTTCTCCCAGAAGACAATAGAAAACACAAAATCATCATCAAGTGAAAACTCGGTCTCATTTATCTATATTAATGACTACGGTGCAAGTATCGAATCGCGAAAAAAAATCCAATAACAGCCAATGTACAATCTTAAAAAATATCATATATCGCCAAAAATACTTTTGGCATGCTCAGTATTTTTCCAGCAAAAGATTGCTTATGCTGTTACGTTCAACACTAATTTCCTGGCGGGTAAATCCGGCCATTCTGACTTATCACGATTCTATCAAAATAGTGATTTACCCTCTGGAAATTACGAAATTGATGTTTATGTTAATAGTGACTGGAAAGGTAAGTACAATGCAAAAGTCATCAGTAGCTTAAATGACATCAGAATTAAATCAAGGGAATTCACCCGAATGGGGTTATTAAAGACAGCGACAAAAGCTGAGGATAATAACGCCGAATTCATCAATGTTTATGCTTTATCGAATGGAATAAAAAGTACTTTTGACCCAGGTAAGATGAAACTGGACTTGAGCGTGCCACAGCAAGAGATGGATGCCAAATGGCGGGGTTATGTCGATCCTAAATTCTGGAGCGAAGGTGTGCCCGGTCTGACACTGTCCTACCAGGCAAACTATTATCACTCCACCTCACGTCATCAGCAGGATGAAGATAACGCTTATATTTCATTGAATTCTGGTCTTAATCTGTGGAACTGGCAGTTACGCGACAACAGCTCTTATAACTACTCGCACAACGGTAAATCAAGCTGGCAAAATAACACCCGCTATTTGCAGCGTAGTTTCAGTTCCATTGAGTCACAGATGCGCATGGGTGACAGCTACACACCTGCAGATCTCTTCGACTCCTATCGTTTTCGTGGCCTCAGTATAGGCACAGATATCCGTATGTTGCCTGACTCCATGCAGGGATTTGCCCCTGTTGTCCACGGTGTGGCGGAAACCAATGCGTTAGTTAAGATCTTCCAGAATGGTGTCCCGATCTATCAGCAAAACGTGGCGCCAGGTCCGTTTGCGATTAATGATATTTTACCGACAGGTTCCGGGGGGGATCTCAACGTTGAAGTCGACGAAGCTGGCGGCCGCGTTCAGCGTTTCACCGTGCCCTATTCGTCAGTTCCTGGCATGTTAAAACCGGGTGTGAACGTCTACAACATGACAATGGGCCAGGTGCGCATTCCCGATAACAGCTATCATCCCGATTTTATTCAGGCCACCTGGCGCCGGGGGATGTCAAATCTGCTGACAACCTACGCGGGGGGCATCTGGAGCAATCATTATCTTTCTGCCCTTGTGGGTACGGGTCTGAATTTACCCTTTGGGGCCGTGTCATTTGATATCACTCAGTCACACCAGTCGTCATACCGACATGTCGATAGCAGCAGTGGCCAGAGCTATCGGCTTGCTTACAGTAAGTACTTCGCCGACACAGGAACCAACTTCACGCTGGCAGCCTATCACTACTCAACCAGCGGATTTCTGACTATGGAAGATTCTGTCGAAATGGGAAGCCACGGAGGAAGCAATTCCCCTCTATACAACAACACCCTCAACCAGAAGAACACCTTCAACTTTAACGTGAATCAGAACCTGGGCGGCTCGGCAGGTTCTTTTTTTCTGTCTGGTGCGATAAGAAACTACTGGAGGGGAACACGTAACAGTAAGGAGTATCAAGTAGGCTATTCAAACACACTCGCTAACGTAACATTCAATCTGACGGCCAGCCGTACCCGGGATGATAACAACCGCGAAGAGATACGTTACTACCTGGGCTTCTCTATGCCCTTTACGCTCTTTAGCTCGCCAATGTACCTGTCAACCAACTCATCCTTTACTCAAAGTCATTACAACAACAGTGATATAGGATTGAGCGGCACCGCAGGTAATGCCAATCAGTGGAACTATAACGTTGATCTGGCTAACAGCCAGGGGGGAAATACCACCACCAATGCTAACGTCGGCTATCGTGCACCTGAGACAGCACTCAATGCTTCCTGGAGCCAGTCGTCCAACTTCAGTCAGGAAGGCCTGGGGTTAACAGGCAGTATGGTTGCCTGGCAGGGGGGCCTGCTGTTTGCTAATCAGGCTGGCAGCACATTTGCCATTATTGATGCACCTGGCGTGGCGAATGCTGTCGTCAATAGCGATGGAACTATCCGCACCAACCGTCAGGGCAAAGCATTAGTGCCGTATATGTCGCCTTACCGTAAAAACGCGATGACGATAGATACCACCAATCTTGGCGATGGCATACAACTGCTGGGTAACCGTAAGGATGTTGTCCCCTACTCCGATACCATCAACTATATAAAATTTGATACCGACCAGCGGAAAAGCTTCATTTTCTATGCGGTTGATCGTGCAGATGCTCCTCTCCCCTTCGGCACGCTGGTGACGGACAGTAAAAATAAAGAGATCGGTTATGTCGGGCAAGGCAGCGTCATATTTATACATAACAATACGTTAGCCGATAAGGTCATCGTCCACTTTTCCAATGAGAGTAATGGCACCTGTACCATTACCGACCCGAAAACCAACCTGGCCAATGATGTGAACCATTGTCTGTAAACAAGGAGGATGAAGATGCGTCTTCAAACCAGACACGGCGGAGGAATATGCCCTCTCATCGCTCTAAGCTTGCTGGCACTGTTTTTGCCATTCAGGATTTGGGCTAACTGCATACAAAAAACGCCTGTCACGGCAACGACGATGTTTTATGATGCCACCAGTTCATTAAACCTCACCGGGTATGCATCCGTATCCGGGCGTACAAACTACCCGGGGATGTTCAAATGTAGCGTACCCGCATGGGGAATTATTGGCGGTAAAAATACCGTCGATAGCTCCACGCCCTACAGTAATAATACGCTCTACCTGAAATTTCCGGGTAATGCTTACGTTAGTCTGAATGTCAGCAATCTCAATCCACAATCCACCCATCCTGCCGTCGGCACAAACGGCGGTGCGACAATCGATGCCAGTTTTACCGTTAATCTGGCACTGATGAAAACTACGCCGACGCAAAATGTGATGGTAGTCAACGGCGATACGGCGACCATCAATCCTATCGTGCTGGCTCAGGACAGCACTGGCCTCACCGTTCTGCAAAATATTACCAGGCTGATCGCTGACTTTGCCTATTTTATTTTTAACTGGCGCTGGCCCGCGCATGATTATGATATTTACTACAAGCCCTTACAGATAAAATTCGTCAAATACGTCACCACCTGCAGCTTTGATGATAAAAATAAAACCGTGATGCTGAATGACATCAGCATCAGCGCACTGGCCAGCGGAGCCACCAGCGGTAAAAAAGCATTCACGTTAAATTTCACCTGCTCAGACCTGTTAAATGGCGTGACCACGCGTAATCTGCTGGCATTCATGAGCAGCAGCAATTTGCTGGGATCGGACAATTCGACGCTGATTTCCTCAGCCGCAGGCAGCGCTGGAGGGGTAGGCATTCGGGTCGCGAAATCCAGTGACGATATCCCAATGAAATTTAGTCCTTCAGCCACCGCTCAGGGTGCCGCTACCCCGCTGTTTTCTTACATCTCCAATCAACCATTAGAGCAGAAACTGTCGATTCCGATGAATGCGTGGTACTACGTCTATGACCAAAAAGCACTTTCCAGTGGACCCGTCAGGACCACCGCGGTGGTGAATTTTGTTTATGACTAGCTGGCAACATTACGAATAGTTTCTTTACTGCTTACAGGGCCTGATTATGCTGCTGCAGGAACTCAGAATGGATAAAAGGTGATTGCTTTTCGCGCATAAAACAGATGAATATCCATGTATTGTTTATGGATAAACAAGCGAGGATGCATGTTCTGTTTATTTCAGGCGCAGGATGCCGGAAGGCGACTTTCTCCACGGGATTTTCAATTCGTTCAGACGCCCCGCGTGGCATTCGACCATGCCCGGATTCATTATGAAATGGATTATCGTCGCTATGCGAGGCAAGACGTTTCAGGCGATCTCCCGCAGCGGAAATCTGCCAATAACGATCGCTTCAACCCATCCAACAAGTATTCAGGCCATAGTGG
The DNA here is from genome assembly GCF_045107195.1 of Erwinia sp. AnSW2-5. Classification (NCBI taxonomy): domain Bacteria; kingdom Pseudomonadati; phylum Pseudomonadota; class Gammaproteobacteria; order Enterobacterales; family Erwiniaceae; genus Erwinia; species Erwinia sp. AnSW2-5. Next base: position 84,788 of record NZ_JBJGXA010000039.1, on the reverse strand, counting down.
CTACTATACCCAAAATAATTCGAGTTGCAGGAAGGCGGCAAGGGAAGGAATCCCGATGAGCTTACTCGAGTAAGTGATTCGGGTGACTGAGTGTAGCCAACGCACCTGCAACTTGAAGTATGACGGGTATATCCCATTTATGATGCCACCGAGCGTGACCTCGAAAGGGGTCGGATTATCGGCATTGATACTTCAGAACGCTGGGATCCTTTTTACCATCCATTCTATTTCGATGCAGAGAGCAATCTGGTTTATGGCGGTTCCAGGGATCTCCGCGACTCACCGTTCGAGCAGGCAGTCAGGAGAGCTTATGAACAGTGTCTGAAACGTTATCACGGCAAAAAACCCGCTCCCACTCTTAAAAAGCATTATATCGGTGACTCCGGCCAGCAAGCCCCGCCGGGGAAAATGCTCAACAGCAAAGCAGCCGGGCGACTGCTGGCCGCCGGTGGCATATATAATGGGAATGTCGCTGGATTCAGGAAGACCGCAGAGCAGCTGGGGGGCGATGCGGTTAAGGGATATGACCAGGTACTGAACGAAAAAACGTCAGGTTCAATGATCGCAGCTGCGTCTGTCCTTTTAGCTAAAACGGCCCGTAACCCTCTAACACGAGAGGAATTAAACAGCCACCCAATTAATAATAAAGATATTTCTAGAAACATTCCTTCTAAAATATTTTTAAGCGAATCAGCAGCGTCTCCTAATAGGAACGGGCTGACTGATGCAGGGAGAGCTTTACAAAAGCATGGTGGGAGGGAAGGTTCTGCATATTCATACTCTAGTCAAAAATCCGCTATCTTAAACCAAGAGGGGCAAGCTATAGTGAATGAAATACTAAGCAATACAAATAGTAAAATTGAATACAGAGTTATTTATGAGAATAAGAAAAAAATTACTGTGGTAGAAGTTACCGCCCCTGACGGTCGGGCACTCAGATATAATGCTGATGGAACTAAATTGATTGGCTTACGAGAGCCTCCGACGAAATAATGAGGGATAGATAATGTTAGAGTACAGTGTAGGTAGTTCTATGGATAGGGATGATCTGTATGCTGAATTATCATTTAATAGCATTCAGTGGGGAGAAATCTCATTGTCTGAGGACAAGAAATCCGTAAATATTATTATTTACCCCAATAATAATGATGTTCTTGAGTTCAACTATGATGAGTTTTTACATCTTGTTGAGAAAGCAAAAAACCATCTTCTCAAGCTGGAACCATTAGCTGAATAAATAACCCTGTAGAGCAAAAAGAAAAACAGTGGCCGGTTTTCCGGCCACGCGATCAATTACAGCAGGTCAGCAATCATCTTATCGAGTTTGCCCTGGTCGATGGCAAAGTTACGGATGCCTTCAGCCAGTTTCTGTACTGCCATTGGATCCTGGTTGTGCTGCCACAGGAACTCAGATTCGGTCATTTTAGCTGGACGCGCTTTCACTTCGCCGCTGTAGGCCAGCTTACGCTCAACGCTACCTTCAGTCTCAGCCAGCTCTTTCAGCAGGCCTGGAGAGATAGTCAGACGGTCACAACCGGCCAGCTCAATGATCTCGCCGACGTTACGGAAGCTCGCGCCCATCACCACGGTTTCGTAACCGTGCTGTTTGTAGTATTCGTAGATTTCGGTCACCGACACCACGCCTGGATCTTCGTTTGGCGCGTACTCTTTTTTGTCGGTATTGGCTTTGTACCAGTCAAGAATACGGCCAACAAACGGTGAAATCAGGAACACGCCCGCTTCCGCACAAGAACGCGCCTGCGCGAAGGAGAACAGCAGCGTCAGGTTACAGTTGATGCCTTCTTTTTCCAGCTGTTCAGCGGCACGGATACCCTGCCAGGTTGAAGCCAGTTTGATCAGGATGCGGTCGTTGCTGATGCCGGCATCGTTATACAGTTTGATCAGGCTACGTGCTTTCGCGATGCTGCCTTCGGTGTCATAAGACAGGCGCGCATCCACTTCGGTAGAGATACGGCCAGGGACCAGTTTCAGGATCTCCAGACCGATGTTCACAGCCAGCTTATCGGCAGCGTAAGACACCTGCTCTTCTTTGTTGCTGGTCTGCTCACGCGCCCATACCACAGCTTCGTCGATCAGCTTACGGTATTCAGGGATCTGGGCAGCGCTAAGGATCAGAGAAGGGTTGGTGGTTGCATCTTGCGGTTTGTAGAGTTTCATCGCCGCGATGTCGCCAGTATCAGCAACAACGGTAGTGACTTGACGCAGGGAAGATAATTTGTCCGTCATAGTTGTCATTCTCATCAAAGTTGATTTGTCAGGGTGTTGAAAATGTCTGCCCCGGATGATAGCACGCGTACCTCACCATGCAAGGGCCGTAAATCATCACGCCACAACCGGATAAATCTGCCGTCAAAAAGCCCTTTTTTCTCTGTGGATTGTCCGGTCATCATCGGTCACCAATGGCAGCGATTCGTCACCCGACCTCACTTTTTTGCTACAGTAGGCGCTGATTCTGTTTCTGATAATGAAATACAAGGACGCGAGCATGTTAATGGTAATTTCTCCGGCTAAAACGCTGGACTTTGAAAGCCCGCTGGCGACAAAACGTTACACCCAGCCCGCGCTTCTGGAAGAGTCGCAAAAGCTGATTGCCGTGGCGCGTCAGCTCTCTCCGGCAGATATCGGCTCACTGATGCATATCAGTGACAAACTGGCCGTACTGAACGCCGAGCGCTTCAATGACTGGCAGCCTGATTTCACACCGGACAATGCCCGCCAGGCGATTCTGGCGTTTAAAGGGGATGTGTATACCGGATTACAGGCTGAGACCTTTAGCGAGGCCGCGTTTGATTTTGCCCAGCAGCATCTGCGTATGCTCTCCGGTCTGTATGGCCTGCTGCGCCCGCTGGACCTGATGCAGGCTTATCGTCTGGAAATGGGGATTAAACTGGCCAACCCGGCAGGCAAAGATCTCTACAGCTTCTGGGGCGATAAGCTGACCCACGCGCTGAATGCCGCACTGGCAGAGCAAGGAGATTCAGTGCTGATTAACCTCGCTTCCGATGAATACTTCAAAGCCGTGAAGCCGAAGCTGCTGGATGGCGAGATCGTCAAACCGGTGTTCCTCGATGAAAAGAACGGCAAGTTTAAGGTGATCAGCTTCTATGCGAAAAAGGCACGCGGACTGATGAGTCGTTACATCATTGAAAATGAGCTGACAAAGCCTGAACAGCTGAAGAAGTTTGATGTGGACGGATATGCTTTTGACGCGGATGCGAGTCAAGGGAATGAGCTGGTGTTTAAGCGTCACGAGTAAGAGCCAGGCACGCCTGACCCAGGGCGAGGTACGTCGGATCCAGGGCGAGGCATGCCTCGCCCCTACGAGCCTTATTTCTTCAGCAAGAACTCACGCAGCTCAGCGAACTCGCCTTTCATATTGTGCGACAGCAGCGGCAGATCCGCGCGCTCGGCCAGTGCTTCCGGTAAAGGCAGCTTCTGATCAAGGATCGCTTCCACGCTCTCTTTAAATTTCGCCGGATGCGCCGTTCCGAGGAACAGACCAAACTCACCGTCCTGCAGCTGATCGCGCAGCAGACGATAAGCGATCGCCGCATGAGGCTCAGACAGGTAACCAAGATCCGCCAGTTCGCGCAGGGTAGCTTTGGTGGTTTCGTCATCAACCGCACCGTAGCCCAGATCCTGCAAGCGCCAGATTTTACGGCGGAAGATCTCTTCCACACGCGGCCAGTTATTCGGCTGGCTAACATCCATCGCATTCGACAAGGTGGCAACCGTCACGTTCGGCGTCCATTCACCATTGACGAGGAAACGGGGCACAGTGTCATTAGCATTGGTGGCAGCAATAAAACGCTTCACTGGCAGGCCAAGTGACTTCGCCAGCAGGCCAGCCGTCAGGTCGCCAAAGTTGCCGCTTGGCACAGAGATCACCAGCTGATTCCGTTTTTCCTGCGGCAGCTGCGCTACGGCTTCAAAGTAGTAGCAGATCTGCGCCAGCAGGCGGCTGATGTTAATGGAGTTTGCTGAGTTGAGGCCAATGGCCTTTTTCAGCTCTTCATCGTCAAATGCCTGTTTAACCAGTGACTGGCAGGCATCGAAATCCCCGTCAATCGCGATGGTCTGAATATTGCCGCCCAGGGTACAGAACAGCTTCTCCTGCAACGGGCTGATTTTGCCCTGAGGATACAGGATCACCACTCGCACGTTTTCCATGCCATAGAAGGCATGAGCCACGGCCGCGCCGGTATCGCCCGAGGTCGCCGTCAGGATGGTGATTTTCTCATCCGCGCCGCTGACATAAGAGAGCATCTGCGCCATAAAACGGCCGCCGAAGTCTTTGAACGCCAGCGTTGGGCCGTGGAACAGCTCCAGCACGGCGATATCATCAGTGACGTCTACAACCGGGGCCGGGAAGGTGAACGCCGTTTTCAGGCGCTCATGCAGCTGATGCGCATCGATCTCATCGCCGATAAACGCCGACAGAATTTTGCTGCTACGGGTCACGAAATCCATTTCCAACATCGCATCGATGTCGGTCAGTTCGAATTCAGGTAATTCCAGTGGAAAGAACAGGCCCTGCTGTTTACCCAACCCCTGCTTCACCGCCTGGGCGAAGCTGACCTGCTCGTTGTGATCCTTAAGATTATACAGTTTCATGCGTTATCCCAGTTTGCGTGCGCCTGCCGTGTCTAAACGGCAAATATGGACGAAGCCTTCATCATTTTGCAGATAGTGCTGGCGGAGCCAGTCTGCCATACGTTGTGCGGTATCCAGCTGATTGCACACGGCAAACAGCGTTGGGCCGGAGCCAGAAATACCGCAGGCCAGTGCGCCAATATCCGCAGCGGCCTGGCGGGCTTCACTGAAGCCCGGTAACAATTTGGTGCGGTACGGTTCCGCAATCACGTCCTGCATCAGTTTGGCGGCCAGCAAAGGCTGCTGCGTGTGGCAGGCGTGAATAAAGCCGCCGAGATAGCGACCGTGCCGGATAATATCCTCTTTACGATACTGCGCAGGCAGGATCGCACGGGCTTCGGCAGTGGAAACTTTAATCCCCGGGTACGCCATCACCCACAGCCAGTCATCAAAGCCTGGCACTTCCTGGCTGATAATACCGTTCTCTTCCAGCATCAACTGCATGCCGCCAAGGAAGCAAGGGGCCACATTGTCATAATGTACACTGCCGGAGATACGCCCTTCCAGCTCGCCCATCAGCGCCAGCAGTTGCGTGTCATTTAGCGGCTTACCGCAGTGTTCGTTCATCGCCATCAGACCGGCAACCACCGAGCACGCGCTGGAGCCGAGGCCGGAGCCAATCGGCATGTTCTTTTCCAGCGTCATCTTCACCGGCACGCGTTTGCCAACCGCTTCACAGAAACGGTCCCAGCACTGATAAACGATATTGTCTTGCGGGTTTGCCGGCAGCTTGCTGACAAAACTCCCTTCATTATGCAGACTGAATTCGTCAGCCGCTTCCACGGTCACGCAGTCGCCCAGCAGGGTGCCATCAACCGGCGACACCGCAGCCCCGAGAACGTCAAAACCAACGCTGACGTTGCCAATTGAGGCAGGGGCATGAATTTTAACCATGATTAAACTCCCAACTTCCACGACAGAGTACGTAACAGATCGGCAAACACGCCCGCCGCGGTCACATCATTACCGGCACCATAACCGCGCAGCACCAGCGGGATTGGCTGATAATAGCGGCTGTAGAACGCCAGCGCATTCTCACCATTTTTCACTTTATACAGCGGGTCGTTACCGTCGACAGCATCGATTTTCACTTTACACGCCCCGCCCTCTTCAATCGCACCCACGAAGCGTAATACTTTACCCGCCTCACGGGCGCTGGCAACGCGTGCGGCAAAATCCGCATCCAGTTCAGGCAGACGTGCCATAAACGTTTCCACATCCGCAATCGCCGTCAGCTCGGACGGTAATACGGCTTCAATGTCGATATCGCTCAGCTCCAGCTGATAACCCGCTTCACGCGCAAGGATCAGCAGCTTACGTGCCACGTCCAGCCCGGAAAGGTCTTCACGCGGATCAGGCTCAGTAAAGCCCATCTCACGCGCCATATTGGTCGCCTCGGACAGCGATACGCCTTCATCCAGCTTGCCGAAGATAAACGACAGTGAACCGGAAAGAATACCGGAGAAACTAATCAGCTCATCCCCGGCGTTTAGCAGGTTTTGCAGGTTCTCGATCACCGGTAAACCGGCCCCGACGTTGGTATCATAGAGGAACTTACGGCGTGATTTTGCCGCCACTGCACGCATCTGCTGGTAATAGTGATACGACGAGGTATTGGCCTTTTTGTTCGGCGTTACCACGTGGAAACCGTCAGCCAGGAAATCGGCATACTGGTCGGCAACCTTCTGGCTTGAGGTACAGTCAACGATCACCGGGTTCAGCAGATGATACTCTTTCACCAGACGATTCAGACGACCCAGATCAAACGGCTCTTTCGCCGCTTTCAGCTGATCCTGCCAGTTCTCCAGCGGGATGCCGTGTACGTTGGTCAGCAATGCGCGGGAGTTGGCGATGCCACACACGCGCAGGTCAATGTGCTTGTTCTTCAGCCAGGTCTGCTGGCGATGCAGCTGCTCGATCAATGCTGCACCCACGCCGCCAACGCCGATGACAAAAACTTCAATCACCTGGTCAGTGGCAAACAGCATCTGATGCACCACGCGTACGCCGGTGGTGGCTTCGTTGTTATCCACCACGACGGAGATCGAACGCTCTGATGATCCCTGGGCAATCGCCACAATATTGATGTTCGCGCGCGCCAGTGCAGAGAAGAACTTCGCGGAGATACCCCGCAATGTGCGCATGCCGTCACCCACGACGGAGATCACGGCCAGATGCTCCATCACGTCCAGCGGCTCCAGCAGGCCATCTTTCAGTTCCAGATGGAATTCATCTTCCAGCACGCGGCGCGCACGCGCCAGGTCGTTCTGTGACACACAGAAACTGATGCTGTATTCCGAAGAGGACTGGGTGATTAACACCACCGAGATGCCGCTGCGTGACATGGCGGCAAACACACGCGCTGCCATACCGACCATGCCTTTCATTCCCGGACCGGAAACGTTAAACATCGCCATATTGTTCAGGTTGGTGATGCCTTTCACCGGGTTATCTTCATCGCTACCATCGCCACCAATCAGGGTGCCGGGTGCCTGCGGGTTGGCGGTATTTTTAATCAGGCAGGGGATCTGGAACTGAGCAATCGGGGCAATGGTGCGCGGATGAAGGACTTTCGCACCGAAGTAGGAAAGCTCCATTGCTTCCTGATAGGACATCGACTTCAGCAGTCGCGCATCTGGCACCTGGCGCGGGTCGCAGGTATAGACACCATCAACATCGGTCCAGATTTCACAACAGTCGGCGCGCAGGCAGGCAGCCAGCACGGCTGCTGAATAGTCAGAACCGTTACGGCCCAATACCACCAGCTCACCGCGTTCATTTCCGGCAGTGAAGCCTGCCATCAGCACCATATTGTCTGCCGGGATCTGACTGGCAGCAATACGGCGGGTAGATTCAGGAATATCCACAGTGGATTCGAGATAATGACCAACAGCCAGCAGCTGTTCCACCGGGTTAATCACGCTAACGCCATAACCGCGCGCCTGTAACAGCGCTTCCATAATGGCGATAGAGAGCTTTTCACCCCGGCAGATAATGGCTGCATTGACGCTATCCGGGCACTGTCCCAGCAGTGCAATACCGTGCAATACCTGCTTGAGCTGAGCGAACTCCTGATCAACCACGCCTTTAAGCTTGTCAAAAGCAAAGCCCGGCTGAGACTCGGCCAGCCCCTGCAACAGCTCGGCGAAGATGCGCTCGGCGTCACTGATGTTAGGCAACGCATCCTGGCCACTGATGGTTTTTTCAATCATCGCCACCAGGTGATTGGTAATCTTCGCTGGCGCGGACAATACGGTAGCTACCTGTCCCTGCTTTGCATTACTTTCCAGAATGTCAGCCACACGCAGAAAACGTTCCGCATTGGCTACCGAGGTTCCACCGAATTTCAGCACTCGCATGTTCAAGCTCTCCTGAATTTTTGCCGAAAAAAAAGCCCGCACTGTTTAGGTGCGGGCTTTTTTTTAATTTTTCCTGTATGCGTCAGCCCGCACCGTTACCTGTGGTAATGGTGGTGGTAATAATGATTGTGTTAATCAGGCTGTTTTTACGCATTGAGATTTATCTTTTATCTGTCTGTTAAATCTGTCGGCTTTCAGAATTAAAGCAAAGTGCCAGCCAAGTCAATTTTTTTATCAAATGGCCTCCTTTTTCCTGCGATGTCGTCAGGCCCTTTTCGTCATCGTGGCCGATCTGTTCTGTTACGCCAGGAAAAAATGGCAGTAAATCGCACTAATTACTCCCCCTTATCCAGCGTTTTTATCTACAGCTTTTTTTCTATGTCATGCAGCAGCCGATGCAGCATGGCGGTATCGCGCTGCTGAAGCAGACCGATGCGTTGCTGCAACCAGTCTGCCAACTTTTCATCCCCGGCGACGTCGAGCCGCTGCAACAGGGAGTGAGCACGCTGGCGCAACGCCGCGAGTTGTTCAACATCCGCAGCAGCTTGTTTCTGCGCGCTCACCTGGCGTAATGCCGAAAGCTGGTAGCAATAGACCATCACCGCCTGCCCCAGATTGAGTGACGGATAATCACCCGCCATCGGAATACCCGTCAGCAGATCGACCTGCTCCAGCTCTTCATTCGTTAAACCACTGTCTTCACGCCCAAAGACCATTGCCACACTGCCTGTCCACTGCTGTTTCTCTTCCAGTACCTGCTGCACCTCCTGCGGCGTGGCGTAGTAACGGAATTTCGCGCGCGAACGTGCGGTGGTGGCGATACTGAAATCAATATCAGCTAACGCGGCCTCAAGTGACGTCCAGTGGCTGGCATTATCCAGAATTTCACCCGCCCCGTGCGCGACGCGTCTCGCTGCCGGGTCAAGATGCACCTGGCTGTCAACAATACGTAGCTCGCTAAATCCCATGGTTTTCATGGCACGGGCCGCCGCACCGACATTTTCAGCACGTGCAGGAGAGACAAGGATAAAAGGAAAACGCATAACCACCTTCAATTAAAGAGAGAAATTCACAATGTTGATGATGCCTTCCCGACAGTGGGAAAAAAAAATCAGCAATATTTAACATCGTATCAACATTATTAACGGACTGTTTTAAATCGCCGTAATCGAATGATAAACCTATTTTTTCTTGATAAACCATAGAAAAACGAGCTTCAATACAATAACATCTATGTTATCAACTAATTAACACTTATTAAGGTGTGGCGTAACCCGTCTGTTAACCTTTTGCAGTGAATAGCGTATTTTAGGTTGTATATGTAAGCTAACCTGCCAATCTGGGAAGGGTTTTTCACAAAAGTGTTAACGTGCTACAATTGGTTTGATATAAGTCAACTAAGCGTTGTTTTATTGCGTGATGGTTGTTGCCGGTGCTGTTATGTTGCTGTTAATACAGTTAGGATATACGCCGTTTTGACACTGCCGGGGCATGCAGGATACATCCTAATGGCTGCGCAAAACCCAAAAGCCATTAAGGGTTGGCCACGTTGTTGACGGTACATGGATTGTGTATCAAGAACATCATTCTGTACTGCTGTTGTTTTGCTTCTGGCTCTGAACTCCAGGTGTTGCCAGCGCCAACAGCCGTATGTCCTGTTTTCGATTTTGTTGGCAATTTTAGGTAGCGAACACATGCAGACCCCGCACATACTTATCGTTGAAGACGAATTAGTTACTCGTAATACGCTCAAAAGTATTTTTGAAGCCGAAGGCTACATGGTTTATGAAGCTACAGACGGCGCTGAAATGCACCAGATACTGACGGAAAATGACGTTAATCTGGTTATTATGGACATCAACCTGCCAGGCAAAAATGGCCTGTTGCTGGCACGTGAACTGCGTGAGCAGGCAAACGTGGCACTGATGTTCCTCACCGGCCGTGATAACGAGGTCGATAAGATCCTCGGTCTTGAAATTGGCGCCGATGACTACATAACCAAACCGTTTAATCCGCGTGAACTGACCATTCGCGCACGCAACCTGCTGTCCCGCACAATGAATCTGGCCGCGGTCAGCGAAGAGCGCAAACTGGTTGAATCCTACCGCTTTAACGGCTGGGAACTGGATATCAACAGTCGTTCACTGGTCAGCCCTCAGGGCGAACAGTATAAGCTGCCGCGCAGCGAATTCCGCGCCATGCTGCACTTCTGTGAAAACCCTGGCAAGATTCAGACCCGTGCCGATCTGCTGAAGAAAATGACCGGGCGCGAACTGAAGCCACACGATCGTACCGTCGACGTGACCATTCGCCGCATCCGTAAGCATTTTGAATCCACACCAGATACACCAGAAATCATCGCCACTATCCACGGCGAAGGTTACCGCTTCTGCGGCGATCTGCAGGATTAATGTTTGTAGGGTCGACTATTTTTTCCGGTCGACCCATGCATTCTGCTATTGATGACCCCAGGGGATAATCGGCACCGCACTCAGCGCATTTTTCGGCGAACCGTCGACGACCTTATCGGAATAACTCAAATAAATTAACGCATTACGATTTTTGTCGTAGAAACGTACGACCTGGAGTTTTTTGAACACCAGCGATGTCCGTTTACGGAAAACCACGTCACCTTCCGCTGTACCCTGCTTAATCTTCTCACTGAGCTCTACAGGCCCCACCTGCTGACAGGAGATGGCCGCATCCGATGTATCCTCTGCCAACCCTAAGCCACCTTTTATTCCTCCCATTTTCGCCCGGCTCAGATAACAGGTGACATTTTTCACATCAGGATCGTCAAAGGCTTCCACCACGATCTTGTGATCGGGGCCGAACATCTTAAATACCGTATCGACAGAACCGACCTGTTCTGCACAAAGTGTGCCGGAAAACAGCACCATTGAAGTGACTACTAACACTTTTTTAATTGTCATGACGTGACCATTTCAAAGAAAATAGATGACATTGTAAAGTACATGAGCAACAGTTCATGCCTTTACGATTTATCACGCGATGCGGTTTATATCAGCGCGGATATGAGTACATTTTTTTTAGTTAGAGCCTAAAAATTAGCTGTTAATGCTATTGTTCGTCGACTTTGCTTACCTTGCACCAATTCTGAGTAACATGAGGACGATTTATGGACCAAGCCGGTATCATTCGAGATTTGCTTGTCTGGCTGGAGAGCCACCTGGACCAACCTTTATCACTGGATAATGTCGCGGCGAAGGCAGGTTATTCAAAATGGCATCTGCAAAGAATGTTCAAAGACGTCACAAGTCACGCGATTGGCGCTTATATTCGTGCCCGTCGCTTGTCGAAAGCTGCCGTAGCATTACGTTTGACGAGTCGCCCGATTCTCGATATTGCTTTGCAATATCGCTTTGATTCTCAACAAACTTTCACCAGAGCCTTTAAGAAACAGTTTGCCCAGACGCCAGCCTGGTATCGACGGTCATCAGACTGGAATGCCTATGGACTGCGCCCGCCGATCCGTCTCGATGACGTCAGATTACCCGAACCGACCTGGGTAAGTCTGCCGGAAATCGTGCTGATTGGGCAAACCCAGTCTTATACCTGCACACTGGAGCAGATTTCGCGCTTCCGTGATGAGATGCGTATGCATTTCTGGCGCCAGTTCCTGACGGAGACGGATACCGTTCCACCAGTGCTGTATGGTCTTCACCAGTCGCGCCCCAGCATGGAAAAAGACGATGAGCAGGAGATTTTGTACACCACTGCCGTCACCGCTGATGCAATTCCAAGCCAGTTGCATTCGACTCAAACCGTCGTGCTGGAAGGGGGGGATTATGTACAGTTCACCTATGAAGGTCCGCGCACCGGACTTCAGAACTTTGTCTTACAGATTTACGGCACCTGTATGCCAACACTGAATCTGACACGTCGCCACGGTCAGGACATTGAGCGCTTCTATACCCACGGCGGTAAGAAACGTCCTGAGCCTCCTGTCGACATTCACTGTGAATATCTGATCCCGATACGACGTCAGTCGTAATCACCGGGTAAAACAGAAAGGGCCGATAATATCGGCCCTTTTTCATGGTTAGCGCTGGAGTTCGTCGAGGGAGGTATCCTCAAGATGTGCAATATCTCCGGCTGTCTCCACCACCCAGCCAGAAGCCAGCCAGGCGCTCTGTTGGTGATCCACGCGGGAAATGGAGCAATTCCGCAGGCGCAGGCGACGTTCCGCATTGGCCGGTAAACCGAGGATAGTACTGAGCAGTACTCCCAGCGCCATACCGTGGCTGACAATCAGTGGGCGGCTGCCTTCAGGCAATGCCAGACAAGCATCCAACGCCTGATGCATTCGCTGCGCCATTTCGCTCATCGACTCACCCTGCGGGATGCGACCGTTCTCCGTGCCATCCACCAGTGTCTTACGCCAGCCCTCCTCTTCTGCGCTCAGTGAATCCAGCAGGCGCTCTTCCAGCACCCCCATATTCAGTTCACGCAAACGCGGATCGAGCACCACTGCGCAGCCACATGCATCGGCAATGATCTCAGCGGTACGGCGGGTACGCCCCAGATCGCTGGCAATGACATGAGTAATACCCAGCTTTTTGACTCGCTCTCCTACCTGATGAGCCTGCTGCTCTCCTTTCTCAGTCAGCGCGCTGTCTGACTGCCCCTGAATGCGACGTGCCGCATTCCATAGCGTTTCTCCGTGGCGAACAAGATAGACCTGTAACATGCTATTTTCCGTTATACTGCGACAAATTTGCGTAGAGGGTTCAAACAATTATGTACCATGTTGTCGCTGCTACCATCAATCCAGCCAAAATTAAGGCAATTTCTCAAGCGTTCAGCGATATCTTCGGGGAAGGATCCTGCCATATTGAGGGTGTCGAGGTCGACAGCGGCGTTGCTGCGCAACCGATCACAAACACAGAAACGCGAACTGGCGCACGTCAGCGCGTGATGAATGCCCGCCAGGTAAGACCGGAAGCCAATTTTTGGGTGGCTATTGAAGCCGGTATTGAAGACAACACCGCCTTCGCCTGGATGGTAGTGGAAAATCACAAACTACGCGGCGAATCCCGTTCCGCCAGCTTCACACTGCCTGCCATCGTGATGAAAGGCATCCATGAAGGGCGTGAACTGGGCGAAGAGATGGCACGCCTGACCGGTGTTAACGATATCAAATATAAAGGCGGAGCGATTGGCGCCTTTACAGCCGGCCGACTGACGCGTACCAGCGTTTATCACCAGGCGCTCATCCTCGCACTGTGCCCGTTCCATAACGACATCTATCAGCGCAAAGACGACGAACAAAACTCAGACCTTGTCTGATCCGCTGAGGAGCTGTGTCTCCAGCCATGTTTTCAGTGCTGGAGGCGCACTTTTCAGACTGTTTGAGCCGCGCGTAATCGTCGCAATCCCGGCCCCCAACTCATTTTTCAGCTCACGCTGGCTCATTGTCCCGCGCATCAGCTCTTCCACAATACGCAGTCGGGTGCCCAGCGCCTCACGTTCGTCCGGCGTCAGCATCAGTTGTAATAGCGGAAGGTGCAGCTCGCCCTGATAGGCACGTTGCAGCAGCGTAACAAAACGCAGCCAGTCTTCGCTCGCCGGGTCAGTCGTGATGGGAACAGGAGTTGGGTTGGTCATGATATTCCGCCATACTATTTAACTAGTACAGTAGCATAGCATCATCGCCGTCATACTTGAAGCTACAGCGGTGTTGGCTGCGCACATTCGCCCGGGTCACTGACTACAGTAAGCTCGCCGGGACTCATGTACTTGCCGCCTTGCTGTAACTTCAAGTATTCATGCGATGGGAAAGTTTAGTAACGCTGCTGCCACTCGTTGTCGGCAAACAGTTTATCGGACTGGTTAAGGAAGTAGCGGTAGTAGGCATCATAAGCCAGCACGTTCTTCACATAACCGCGGGTTTCCGAGAAGGGAATGGTTTCGATAAATGCCACCGCATCCAGTTTCCCTGCGCTGTTACCCTGCCAGGTGCGCACCCGCGACGGCCCGGCGTTATACGCGGCCGAGGCAAAAATGCGGTTCTGACCGAACTGCTGGTAAACCGACTCCAGATACTGCGTACCAATCTGGATATTGGTTTCTGCATCCAGCAGCTGGCTGCTGTTGCTGTAGCCCGGAATGCTGAATTTGGTCACCGTGTGCTGCGCCGTAGCAGGCATCACCTGCATCAGACCGGACGCGCCGACCGGGGAGCGCGCTTTCGGGTTCCACGCACTCTCCTGGCGGGCAATCGCCATCGCATAGCTGATCGGGATGCTCTTACCGCTGATATTGCGTTCAAACTGCGGCTGCCACGCCAGCGGGAAACGCTCCTGCAGGCTGTTCCACAGTTTCCCGGTAATCGTTGCCTGCACGCTGAGATCCCACCAGTTTTGCTGACGTGCATAGCTGGCCAGCATCTGCTGCTGCGAGGTGGTGCGGCTGGAGACCAGATAGCTCCACTCGCTGCGCGCCAGATTATCCATTCCCCAGTACATCAGTTCACGCACACGGGCAATTTCCGGGCCGCTGGTCAGGCGGCTATCCACCGCCGGGGCTTTATCCACCTGCAAGGGATACTCCACTCCCAGCTTCTGAGCAGCCACCATCGGATAGAAACCGCGTTCGCTCATCAGCTTACGCAGAATGCCTTCCGCCTCTTCTTTACGCCCCTGCTCAATCAGCAAGTCAGCCTGCCAGTACTGCCATTCATCTTTTGCCTTGTCTTCGACCGGCAGACGCGCAATCCAGGTATTCATACCACGACGATCGTTGTTACCCAGCGCCATACGTACCCGCCGCTCAATCAGCGAGGTCGAATCACTGCGCATCACCACATCGTCGCGCCAGCGGGCCTGCTCACTGGTCGCCTCATTGCCCATCAGACGCCACGCGACCGCATCCTTCAGTTCCTGCGTCTGCTGCTCGTCCATTTTTTGCAGCTGCACCAGCCCAGGTATCAGCTGGCGCGCACGCTCCACATCCGTGCGCGCCAGGCTGGCAAACGCAATTGCCGTGGCCTGGCGGGTAAAGTCAGTGGCCCCGACGTTACGTGCAAAGTTCTCTACCGTGCCGGGATTGTTCTGCAAATCCATCACTGCATTGGCAATGGTCTGGTAATCCTGAGGGAGCTGCTTCGCCAGGAAATTGACCAGATTGGTGTTACCTGCTTTCATTGCCAGGCGAATGCGTTCCAGCGTGGTAATCGGATTCTGCTGCCCGGCCATTTGCCAGGCGCTAAACAACTTATCGCAGGTGCCCGGCAGGGAGCTGCCCGTCAGCCAGATAGATTTCGCCCCTTCCCATGCCACCTGCTCTTGCCCGGTGGCCCATTTGGCGTAGTACCAGTTACAGCGAGCTGCCACCGGCTTAGGCGCATCAGGGCTGAAAACCAGCAGCCCGCGCCAGTCTTCACGCCGGGCCAGCTCATTCACAAAGCGCGATGAGAGCGACCGCACGGGCGGCAGCGTTGGATAACGCTGAATAAAGTCTTTCACCGTCAGCCCGGTTTCCTGATCCAGGCTCTGCGCCAGCTGGCGATACTCCAGATAGGGATAGAGCGGATAGTCACGCAGCGTGGGCATCAACTGACCCACGACATCCATCTGTTTATTATCCCACGCCTGCTTGATTTGCAGATAACGGGTACGCTGTTCATCCAATGAGTCTGCTCGGGCACTGCCAGTTACTGCGGTTAAACAGGCTGCCACTACCCACCACTGCCACTTGTCCACCATGACTTTCCCCACGTTATTGCCTCGTCTTATCCTGAACCGTGAAATATTCCCCCTTCATGCTAACCAGGAGCAGCCCGTCATGCCATGTACTCAACAAATATTTACGGAATACCCGGCTCACAGAGGAGCTGTAGGGGTCGATCATCTTTTCCGATCGACCCGTTTTTTCCGATCGCCTCTGCCCCACCATTGTACAAACCCTGCTCGCTGACTGTGCACCCGCTGCGCCCCACTCCACATAAAACCTTTAAAATCAACACAATAAAATCTGGCACGCGGTTTGCTCTGTTGAACTCCATCTTGTATACCAGATGGAATTCAACTTATGGCTTTTACCAAAGGGTTTACGTTACAGGACTGGCAGCACCACTATCAGCAGCATCCACAGGACGTTCTGTCCACGCTGGATGCCCTGCTGGCGGATCTCTCCACCGACGATAACGCCTGGCTGTACCTCGCCACGCCGGCCCAACTGCGTGCTCAGGTCGAACCGTTGCTGGCAGCCTGGCAGCAGGACCCGGCATCGCTGCCGCTGTTTGGCGTCCCCTTTGCGGTAAAAGACAATATTGATATTGCGGGCTGGCCAACCAGCGCGGCCTGCCCGGCCTTTACCTATACGGCTGAAAGCGATGCCGTTGCTGCCGCCAACCTGAAAGGCAAAGGCGCGATTGTTATTGGCAAAACCAACCTTGACCAGTATGCCACCGGGCTGGTCGGCACCCGTTCGCCGTTCGGCGCGGTCTGCAACACCTTTAATCCTGAGTATGTCAGCGGCGGCTCCAGCTCCGGCTCGGCCTCCGTCACCTCGCGCGGTCTGGTCTGCTTCGCCCTCGGCACCGATACCGCGGGTTCCGGGCGCGTTCCGGCCGGGTTTAACAATATCGTCGGTCTGAAGCCAACCAAAGGCTGGCTCTCTGCCACCGGCGTGGTCCCCGCCTGCCGCCTGAACGATACCATCTCCGTCTTTGCGCTGACGGTGGAAGATGCCTTCCTCGCAGCCAGCTGTGCCGCAGGCTACGACAGCCTGGATGCTTATTCCCGCGCCAATCCTGGCCTCGCCCCGGCGGCGCTGCCTGCCGCACCACGGTTTGCCATCCCTGCCAGCCCGGAGTTCTTTGGCGATACGCAGGCACAGGCGGCCTGGGAAACGGCCTGCACCGACCTGATTGCGGCAGGAGCCAGCTTACAGCCCATCGACTTTACCCCGTTCTCACAGCTGGCTGAGCAGCTCTATTACGGTCCCTGGGTCGCGGAGCGCACCGTTGCGGTGGGTGACATGCTGGACCGCCCGGAAGAGATGGACCCGGTGGTGTACGGCATTGTCGCCAGTGGCAACAACTACAGCGCCGTGGACGCCTACAAAGCAGAATATCTGCGGGCCGAACTGACGCGCCAGATCCAGCAAACCCTCAGCCAGTTCGATGCGCTGGTGGTGCCCACTTCGCCGACCATTCACACGCTGGCAGAGATGAAGCAGGAGCCGGTGCGCTTCAACTCGCAGTTTGGCACCTACACCAACTTCACTAACCTCGCCGACCTGGCCGCCCTGGCGCTTCCGGCACCGTTCCGTGCCGATGGCCTGCCTGCCGGGATCACCCTGATCGCCCCGGCCTGGTATGACCGCGCGCTGGCGACTTTTGGCACCCGCTGGCAACAGCAGCAGGCCCTGAGCCTGGGCGCCACCGGCAAACCTCAGCCCGCTCCTGCCTCCCTGCCCGCGTCACCGCTGCACGTGCGCGTGGCCGTGGTCGGTGCGCACCTGACCGGGATGCCGCTCAACCACCAGCTCACCCGCCGCGATGCGGTGCTGGTGGAAGAGACGCACACCGCCGCCAGCTACCGCCTGTACGCGCTGGCGAACACCGTCCCCGCCAAACCGGGGCTGGTGAAAGACGCGACGGGGGCCGCCATCATCGTCGAACTGTGGGATATCCCACTGGCACGCTTTGGCGAATTCGTGGCGGAGATCCCCGCTCCGCTGGGGATTGGCACGCTGGAGCTGGCCGACGGCCGCAGTGTGAAAGGGTTTATCTGTGAGCCTGCCGCCCTGGCGCAGGCTACCGACATCACCGAATTTGGCGGCTGGCGCCGCTGGCTGACCCGCGAGGCACCTTCACATGTTTAATACCGTTCTGATCGCTAACCGCGGCGAAATCGCCTGTCGCGCCATCCGTACTCTGAAACGACTGGGCATCACCAGCGTGGCGGTTTACTCCGACGCCGACAAAAACGCGCAGCATGTCAAAGATGCCGATATCGCTCTCGCCCTCGGCGGCGATAAAGCCAGCGACAGCTACCTGGTCATCGATAAAATCCTCAGCGCCGCGCGCGAGAGCGGCGCGCAGGCCATCTGGCCTGGCTACGGATTCCTGTCAGAAAGCCTGCCGTTTGCCGCTGCCTGCGAAGCCGCCGGCGTCGTCTTTATCGGCCCGACGGCCCACCAAATCGGTGAATTTGGCCTCAAACACCGCGCCCGTGAACTGGCCGCAGCGGCAGGCGTGCCGATGACACCGGGTACCCCCTTACTCGATTCACTGGAAGAGGCATTAAGTGCCGCAGGCCGGATCGGCTACCCGGTGATGCTGAAAAGCACCGCAGGCGGCGGCGGGATTGGCCTGACGCGCTGTGCCGACGAAGCCACGCTGGTTTCCGCCTGGGAGAGCGTACGCCGCCTCGGCGAGCAGTTCTTCAGCGATGCCGGGGTGTTCCTGGAGCGCTGTATCGACCAGGCGCGCCATGTGGAAGTGCAAATCTTCGGTGATGGTCAGGGCAAGGTGGTGGCGCTGGGCGAGCGCGACTGTTCGCTGCAACGCCGCAACCAGAAAGTGGTGGAAGAGACCCCGGCACCTAACCTGCCTGCCGCCACCCGCGCCGCCCTGCTCGACTCCGCGGTGAAACTCGGTGAACTGGTCAACTACCGCAGCGCGGGCACCGTGGAATATATCTACGACGCCGCACGCGATGAGTTCTTCTTCCTCGAAGTGAATACCCGTTTACAGGTAGAACATCCGGTCACCGAGTGCGTCACCGGGCTGGATCTGGTGGAGTGCATGTTACTGGTCGCCGCCGGAGAGCAGCCGGACTGGGCGCGTATGGCGCAGGTTCCACAGGGTGCCTCCATCGAAGTGCGTATTTACGCCGAAGATCCGCTGAAAAACTTCCAGCCCAGCCCAGGCGTGCTGACCGAAGTCTGCTTCCCGGAAGAGGTACGCGTCGATAGCGGGATCAGCACCGGCACAGAAGTCTCCGCATTCTACGATCCGATGATCGCCAAGCTGATCGTTCATGGGAAAAACCGTGCGGATGCGCTGGAAAAAATGCAGACGGCGCTGAATGAAACCCGTCTGCACGGCATCGCCACCAACCTTGATTACCTGCGCCAGATTGTCGCCACCGACGCGTTCCGCAGCGGCCAGGTGTGGACGCGCCTGCTCGACAGCTTCACCCCGCATTCTCCCGTGGTGGAAGTGCTGCAGCCCGGCACCTGGAGCAGCATTCAGGACTATCCGGGCCGCCTTGGTTACTGGGATATCGGCGTGCCGCCGTCCGGTCCGATGGATGATTATGCCTTCCGCCTCGCCAACCGCATTGTGGGTAATGCGGAAGAAGCCGCCGGGCTGGAATTTACCCTGCAAGGGCCGACCCTGCGTTTTCACAGCGATGCGCTGATTGCGCTGACCGGGGCCGCCTGTCCGGCCACGCTGGATGGCGAAGCGGTGGCGTACTGGCAGCCGCTGGCAGTGAAAGCCGGACAGACTCTGACGCTGGGCCGCGCTCAACAGGGCTGCCGCACCTACCTTGCAGTGCGCAACGGCTTTGACGTACCGGAATATCTCGGCAGCCGTTCCACCTTTGCCCTGGGGCAGTTTGGCGGTCACGCCGGGCGCACCCTGCGCGTGGCCGATATGCTGGCGATCTCACAGCCCGCGCTCGCCGCCTGCACCACGCCAGCGCCAGTCAGCGAACCCGCCGCCTTGCCTGTCGCCGCGCAGCCGGTATACGGTGATGAATGGCGCATCGGCGTTCTGTACGGCCCGCACGGTGCCCCGGATTTCTTTACCCAGCAGTCCATCGATGAATTTTTTGCCAGCGAGTGGCAGGTACATTACAACTCCAACCGCCTCGGCGTACGTCTGGTAGGGCCGAAACCAGGCTGGACCCGCGCCAACGGCGGTGAAGCCGGACTGCACCCCTCCAACGTTCATGACTGTGAATATGCCATTGGTGCCGTTAACTTTACCGGCGATTTCCCGGTGATCCTCACCCGTGACGGGCCGAGCCTCGGCGGGTTTGTCTGCCCGGTGACCATCGCTAAAGCGGAACTGTGGAAAGTCGGCCAGGTGAAGCCCGGCGACCGCATTCGTTTTCATCCGATCGGCTTCGAGGAAGCCCACGCGCTGGAAGTGGCGCAGACGCACAGCGTGACGCGTCTCAACGCCCTGCATGCCCCGGAATTTGCCGTGCCTTCGTTGGCCGAAACCGTTCACGGCCCGGCAACGGTACTGGCCGCCATCAAAGCCACCCGCACCACGCCGACTGCCATTTATCGTCAGGCCGGGGATAACTACATCCTGCTGGAGTACGGCGACAACGTGCTGGATCTGGCGCTGCGTCTGCGCGTCCATCTGCTGATGACCGCCCTGCATGAGAGCGGCCAGCCGGGCGTGGAGGAGCTGTCGCCGGGCGTGCGCTCGCTGCAAATCCGCTATGACAGTCAGATCCTCAGCCAGAAACAGCTGATGACCCTGCTGCTGCAGCTGGAGAAAAATCTTGGCGATGTCACGCGCATGACCGTGCCGTCACGCATCGTCCACCTGCCAATGGCCTTTGAAGACAGCGCCACCCTCGGTGCCGTAGAGCGCTATGCCGAAACCGTGCGCGCCAGCGCCCCCTGGCTACCGAATAACGTCGATTTTATCCAGCGCATTAACGGACTCAGCAGCCGCGAAGAGGTCAGCCAGACGCTGTTTGATGCCAGCTACCTGATCCTCGGTCTGGGCGATGTCTATCTCGGCGCGCCTTGTGCGGTGCCGATCGACCCGCGCCACCGCCTGCTCAGTTCGAAATACAACCCGGCACGTACCTTCACCGCGGAAGGCACCGTCGGCATTGGCGGCATGTACATGTGCATTTACGGCATGGACTCCCCCGGCGGTTACCAGCTGGTGGGCCGCACGCTGCCTATCTGGAACAAATTCCTGAAAAACGACCAGTTCGCGGCGAACGAACCCTGGCTGCTGCACTTCTTTGACCAGGTGCGTTTCTACCCGGTGAGCGAAGCTGAACTCGACGTGCTGCGCGATGACTTCCGTGAAGGCCGCGCCACCGTTCGCATTGAGCAGTCGGTGTTTGATTTTGCCGAACATACGCAGTTCCTCAGCGATCACGCTGCCTCTATCGCTGACTTCCGCCAGAAGCAGGCCAGCGCCTTTGATGCCGAAGTGGCGCTGTGGGCGCAGGAAGACGAAGGCGCGCCGCTGACCAGCGAAGAGACGCTGCTGCCGCCGGAAGAAGATGACGGCGCGTTGCAGGTCAGCGCCGATATGAACGGCAATATCTGGAAAGTGCTGGTGCAGCCCGGTGATGAGGTGGAAGCCGGTCAGCCGCTGATCATCGTTGAGGCGATGAAAATGGAGCTGGCGATCAACGCCCCGCAGGCCGGGCGCGTTAAACGTATCGGCTGCCAGCCAGGCCGTCCGGTCAGCCCCGGCGATGCCCTGCTGTGGCTGGAATAAACATGGAGAGCAAACGCAGTAAAGATCGGCCGGAAGCGCTGGCCGATCGCGTCTATCACCAGCTGAAAAACGACATCTTTGATTTTCGTCTGATGCCGGGTGACCGCTTCAGTGAAAGCGAAGTTGCAGAACGCATGGAAGTCAGCCGCACCCCGGTACGCCAGGCGCTGTTTCGGCTTGAGCGCGAGGGCTACGTCGAAGTGTGGTTCCGGAGTGGCTGGCAGGTGCGTCAGTTCGACTTCGAATATTTTGAAGAGCTGTACGACCTGCGCACCGTGCTGGAGTGCGAGGCGGTAAAACGCCTGTGCCGACTGCCTGCGGATGACTGTGCGACGCTGCTGACGCGTCTGACCTGTTTCTGGATCGATGAACCGCGGCTGGAGGATGGCATTGCCGTTTCGCTGCACGATGAAGCCTTCCATATCGCGCTGGTTGCGGCGGCAGGCAACAGCGAAATTGCCCGTATCCACAGTGAATTAACCGAGAAAATCCGCATTATCCGCCGTCTCGATTTCACCCGCGAAGACCGGATCAGCGCGACCTATAACGAACACGCACGCATCCTGCGCGCGGTATTGCATCAGCACAGTGAGGAGGCCCAGCGCATTCTGACCGACCATATTGCCGTCAGTCGCGCCGAAGTCAGGAAAATCACCATTCATATGCTCCAGCAGGCAAGGTTACACACCGTTTCATCCAACTAATCTTTCAATACATTTAGGGGTTTACTGATGAAGAGACGTTCACTGCTTAAGGCCTTCGCGCTTTCTGCCACCGTAGTCAGCATGGGATTGTCCTGGAGCGCTCAGGCCGCCGATACCATCAAAGTGGGCATCATGTCCTCGCTGTCCGGTACGATGGCGATTTCTGAAACACCGCTGAAAGACGTGGCGCTGATGACCATTGAAGAGATCAATGCCAAAGGCGGCGTGCTGGGTAAAAAGCTGGAACCGGTGGTGGTTGACCCGGCCTCCAACTGGCCGCTGTTTGCGGAAAAAGCCCGCCAGCTGCTGACGCAGGACAAAGCCGCCGTGGTGTTTGGCTGCTGGACTTCGGTTTCACGCAAATCCGTGCTGCCGGTGTTTGAGGAACTGAACGGGCTGCTGTTCTACCCGGTACAGTATGAAGGCGAAGAGATGTCACCGAATGTCTTCTACACCGGCGCAGCACCGAATCAGCAGGCTATTCCGGCGGTGGAATACCTGATGAGCGAAGACGGTGGCAGCGCTAAACGCTTCTTCCTGCTCGGCACCGACTATGTGTATCCGCGTACCACCAATAAAATCCTGCGCGCCTTCCTGCACACGAAAGGCGTGAAAGACAGCGACATCGAAGAGGTCTACACGCCGTTTGGCTACAGCGATTACCAGACCATTGTCACCAATATCAAAAAGTTCTCAGCCGGTGGCAAAACGGCGGTGGTCTCCACCATCAACGGCGACTCCAACGTGCCCTTCTATAAAGAGCTGGCGAACCAGGGCCTGAAAGCCACCGATGTTCCGGTGGTGGCCTTCTCTGTCGGTGAAGAAGAGCTGCGCGGCATCGACACCAAACCTCTGGTCGGTAACCTGGCAGCGTGGAACTACTTCGAATCCGTTGATAACCCAACCAATGCCAAGTTCGTGGCGGCTTACCGTGCTTATGCCAAAGCGCACAAACTGCCGAACGCCGATACCGTTGTCACCAACGACCCGATGGAAGCCACCTATGTCGGCATCCATATGTGGGCGCAGGCGGTAGAGAAAGCCGGCACCACCGATGTGGATAAAGTGCGTGCGGCGATGGCCGGACAGACCTTTGCCGCGCCGGATGGCTTTACCCTGACGATGGACCAGACCAACCACCACCTGCACAAGCCGGTGATGATTGGCGAAATCGAAGATAACGGTCAGTTCAACGTCGTCTGGCAGACCGATAAACCGGTGCGCGCCCAGCCGTGGAGCCCGTATATCGCCGGTAACGACAAGAAACCGGATCACCCGGTGAAAACCAGCAATTAATCCCGCTGTAGGGGTCGGGCATGCCCGATCCCTACGCCGAATAATATTGTAGGGGTCGGGCATGCCCGACCCGTTATTTCTCCGGAGCCATCATGATGCGATTCCTGCTGTTACTGCTGTTCAGCCTGCCGCTTCTGGCCCAGGCCGGGCCGGCCGCCGATTTCGCCGCCGCCAGCCGCAGCGATCAACTGACACTCTTACAGCAGTGGGCCGCCGCACCGAATGCCAACCGCCTGCCGCTGTTGCAGGCCCTGCACAGCGAAAACGTGGTGCTGGATGAGCACAAACAGCCCTTTAGCCGAATCAAAGACCAGCTGGTGCCGCTGGAAGGCAATGCGGCACCGGTGGGTGAAACCAAAAAACTGTTTATGAACAACCGACTGCGCGTGATGATTGCCTCTGCGCTGGCCGCACACCAGCTGGTCAGCCCGATTATCCCCATCCGTCTGCACGCCGCACGCGCACTGCAAAATGAAGCCAATATCGACCAGCTGCCGCTGCTGAAACAGCGCCTGGCCGCCGAAGAAGATTCGGCCGTTCATGGGGTGCTGGCCCAGGCCGTTGCCGGATTGCAGCTGGCGGATCCTAACCCGCTGGTGCGCCTGGAAGCGGTAAAACTGCTGGGCGAAACCAGCGATCCACAAACGCAGGCCAGCCTGGAACACCTGCTGCAACCGCAGAATGAGGCCGATGCCCGCGTGCGTGCGGCAGCAGCCGACAGCCTGAAGCAGATCCGTTATCGCCTGCTGCCCGGCGATATTCTGGGCCAGGCCTTTACCGGTTTGTCGCTGGGTTCGGTGCTGCTGCTGGCGGCCCTCGGGCTGGCGATCACCTACGGTCTGCTGGGCGTGATTAATATGGCCCACGGCGAAATGCTGATGATCGGCGCGTATGCCACCTGGATCGTGCAGAACCTGTTCCAGCGCTTTGCGCCGGAGTGGCTGGCCTTTTATCCGCTGCTGGCGCTGCCGGTCGCCTTCTTTATCACTGCCGCTATTGGCATGGCGCTGGAGCGCACCATCATCCGTCATCTGTACGGCCGCCCGCTGGAAACCCTGCTCGCCACCTGGGGCATCAGCCTGATGCTGATCCAGCTGGTGCGCATCCTGTTTGGCGCGCAAAACCTCGAAGTGGCGAATCCGCCGTGGCTGTCCGGTGGCTTACAGGTGCTGCCTAACCTCGTGCTGCCGTACAACCGCCTGGCGGTGATCCTGTTTGTCATCGGCGTGCTGGTGCTGACCTGGCTGCTGCTGAATAAAACCCGCCTCGGTATGAACGTGCGTGCGGTGACGCAAAACCGGGCAATGGCCGACTGCTGCGGCGTGCCAACCGGGCGCGTCGATATGCTGGCCTTTGGTCTCGGTTCCGGCATTGCCGGGCTGGGCGGCGTAGCGTTGTCGCAACTGGGCAATGTCGGCCCGGAGCTGGGCCAGGGTTACATCATCGACTCCTTCCTGGTGGTGGTAACCGGCGGCGTTGGCCAGCTGGCGGGCACGGTGGTGGCCGCACTTGGCCTCGGCATCCTGAACAAAGTGCTGGAGCCGCAGATCGGCGCGGTGCTCGGTAAGATCCTGATCCTGGTGTTGATCGTGCTGTTTATTCAGAAACGACCGCAGGGACTGTTCGCCTTTAAAGGGAGGGTGATTGACTGATGACACAACCCATGACGCTGACCCTGGCCCGCAAAGCCCCACGCCTGACGGCCGTGCTGGGCGCAGCAGCGCTGCTGCTCTTGCTGCTGCTGCCGTTTCTCGCGCTGCTGCCCGCCGACAACCCGCTGTTTATCTCGACTTACACCCTGACGCTGGTGGGGAAAATCCTCTGCTACGCCATTGTGGCGGTGGCGCTGGACCTGGTGTGGGGTTACGCCGGGCTGTTATCCCTCGGCCACGGACTGTTCTTCGCCCTCGGCGGCTACGCGATGGGCATGTACCTGATGCGCCAGGCTTCCGGCGAGGGGCTGCCTGCGTTTATGTCGTTCCTCTCCTGGACCGAGATGCCGTGGTTCTGGGCGGGTACACAGCATTTCGCCTGGGCGCTGTGCCTGATTGTACTGGTGCCGGGCCTGCTGGCGCTGGTGTTTGGCTGGTTCGCCTTCCGTTCAAAAATCAAAGGCGTCTACTTCTCGATCATGACCCAGGCGCTGACCTATGCCGGGATGCTGCTGTTCTTCCGTAATGAAACCGGCTTTGGCGGTAACAACGGTTTTACCGGCTTCACCACCCTGCTCGGCTTCCCGGTGACGGCAACCGGCACGCGCATCGGGCTTTTTGTGGCCACGGTGCTGCTGCTGGCGGCCAGTCTGGCGGTAGGCCTGCTGCTGGCCCGCAGCAAGTTTGGCCGGGTGCTGACGGCAGTGCGCGATGCAGAAAACCGCCTGATGTTCTGCGGCTACGATCCCCGGGGCTTTAAGCTGTTTGTCTGGACGCTGTCTGCGGTGCTGTGCGGGCTGGCCGGGGCGCTGTATGTGCCGCAGGTGGGCATTATCAACCCCGGAGAAATGTCGCCCACCAACTCGATTGAGGCGGCTATCTGGGTCGCGCTCGGCGGGCGCGGCACGCTGATTGGTCCGCTGCTTGGTGCAGGGATCGTCAACGGCGCAAAAAGCTGGTTCACCGTTGCGTTCCCCGAATACTGGCTGTTTTTCTTAGGCCTGATGTTTATCCTCGTCACGCTGTTCCTGCCGCGTGGCGTGATTGGCCTGCTGCGCAGGAGGAAACATGACTGAGCACCTGTTTACCCAGCCCCACCGCGCCGATCGTCACCGCGAACAGACCGATCCGGTCTTACAGCTGGAGAACATCAACGTCTCGTTTGACGGCTTTAAAGCGCTGACCGATCTCTCCTTACAGATTGGCGTGGGCGAACTGCGCTGCGTGATCGGCCCGAACGGCGCGGGGAAAACCACGCTGATGGATGTGATCACCGGCAAAACCCGTCCCGATAATGGCCGGGTGATCTACGACCAGAGCATCGACCTGACCACCCTTTCCCCGGTGGAGATCGCCCGCATCGGTATTGGCCGGAAATTCCAGAAACCGACGGTGTTTGAAGCGCTGACGGTGTTTGAAAACCTGGAAATTGCGTTAAAAACCGATAAATCGGTCTGGGCCAGCCTGCGCGCCAGACTCAACGGTGAACAACAGGATCGCATCACTGAGGTACTGAAACTGCTGCGCCTCGGCAGTGAACGCCAGCGCCTGGCGGGCCTGCTGTCGCACGGGCAAAAACAGTTTCTCGAAATTGGCATGCTGCTGGTGCAGGACCCGCATCTGCTGCTGCTGGATGAACCGGCTGCCGGGATGACCGATGCGGAAACCGACTATACCGCCGAACTGTTCCGTACCCTGGCTGGCAAGCATTCGCTGATGGTGGTGGAACACGATATGGGCTTTGTCGAAACCATTGCGGACCATGTCACGGTCCTGCATCAGGGCCAGGTGCTGGCAGAAGGATCGCTGCGCGACGTGCAGGCAAACGATCAGGTCATTGAAGTCTATCTGGGGCGATAAATATGTTACAGGTCTCTGAACTCCATCAATATTACGGCGGCAGTCATATTCTGCGCGGGCTGTCATTTGAAACAAAACCCGGCGAGATCACCTGCCTGCTGGGGCGTAACGGCGTGGGGAAAACCACGCTGCTGAAATGCCTGATGGGGCTGATCCCGGCGAAATCCGGCAGCATCAGCTGGCAGGGGCAAGCGATCAACCACCGCAAACCGCACCAGCGGGTGCAGGCCGGGATCGCCTATGTGCCGCAGGGCCGGGAGATCTTCCCGCGTCTGACGGTAGAGGAAAACTTGCTGATGGGGCTGGCGCGCTTTTCGGGCAGCCAGGCCACGCAGGTACCGGAGGAGATCTGGCAGCTCTTTCCGGTGCTGTGGCAGATGAAACAACGGCGCGGCGGCGATCTGTCCGGGGGCCAGCAGCAGCAGCTGGCCATCGGCCGTGCGCTGGCCTGTAAACCGCAGCTGCTGATCCTCGATGAACCGACGGAAGGGATCCAGCCCTCGGTGATCAAAGAGATTGGGGCAGTGATCCGCCAGCTGGCCGCACGCGGGGATATGGCGATCCTGCTGGTTGAACAGTTTTACGATTTCGCTGCCGGGCTGGCCGATCATTATCTGGTGATGTCGCGGGGAGAAATTATCCAGCGTGGGCGCGGTGACGTGATGGAAGCGGAAGGGGTGCGCGGACTGGTGACGATCTGATCCTGCGGCAGGCCAGGCATGCCTGCGCCGGGGTTTGCAGCACTATCCTATTGAAGGTAAACTGCAAATCAGGTAAAAAGCAGCAGGCAATCGTTTTCGTTCACCCTCACTTCTCTCCGCGATAATGGAAAAAAACTCATGGAAACCCGGCGCGATGAGCGTATCAATAAGCTGGCCCAGGCGCTGAAACGCACCGATAAAATCCATCTGAAAGAAGCGGCTCACCTGCTTGGGGTGTCTGAGATGACCATTCGTCGCGATCTGAGCAACGGGCCGGGCGTGGTGGTTCTGCTGGGGGGATATATTGTCAGCGATCCGATGCGTCATCAGAACCACTATTTTGTTTCCGATCAGCAGGAGCAGAATGTGGATCGCAAACGCCTGCTGGGGCAGCGTGCCGCTGCATTGATCCAGCCGGAAGAGACGGTCTATTTCGATTGTGGCACCACGGTGCCGTGGATCATTGATGCCATCGACGAAGATCTGCCGTTTACCGCCGTCTGCTGCGCCATGAACACCTTTCTCGCCCTGAAAGAAAAAACCGCCTGCCGGGTGATCCTGTGCGGCGGCGAATTCCACCCGGATAACGCCATCTTCACCCCCCTCGGCCCGCAGTCAGTGATGGACAGCCTGTGCCCGGATAAAGCCTTTATTTCTGCCGCAGGCATCGATATCCGCCAGGGTGCCAGCTGTTACAACCTGAGTGAATTACCGATGAAGCATCTGGCATTACAGCGTGCGCGTGCGCGGCTGCTGGTGGCAGACAGCAGCAAATTTGGCAAAGTGCTGCCTGCACGCATCGCCGACCTCAGCGCCTTCGACGGCCTGATCAGCGATGCTGCACCCGCGCAGGATATGGGTATTGAGGTGATTGTTCCGTAACCGATGGGCCTGGTGCAAATCATCGGCACGGGGCGACCGGAAAAAATGGTCGCCCCCTACAGTAGGGGCGGACCTTCTTTTTCGGTCCGCCCGCAGACGATCACCAGCGGTTCAAAATCGCTTCACCATCACGCAAACGCCGCAGGTTCTCACACACGCCCGCCACATTGCCCTCCAGTGAAATATCCGTCACGCCGCCAATATGCGGTGTGGCAATCACATTGTGGCGGAACAGCACATCCTGCGGGTCGGGCGGCTCCTGCCAGAACACATCCAGCCCGGCACCGGCCAGTGGCCCATTTTCCAGCGCCGCCAGCAGCGCCGGTTTCTCAATCAGACCGCCGCGCCCAAGGTTAATCAGGAAGCTGCCCGGCTTCATCTTCGCCAGCGCGGGTTCATCGATAATATGATGCGTTTCCGCGTTGTCCGGTAAACTCAGCACCACAAAATCGGCCTCGCGCAGCAGGTGCGGCAAACGCTCCATGCCGCCCACCCAGTCCAGACGATGCTGGCGGGCAAAGTCATCCGAGGCCTGGCGTTTCACGCCAATCATACGCATATCAAACGCGGCCAGCCGCTGTGCCAGCGCTTTACCGATACCGCCCAGCCCCACCAGCCCGACCGTCTTACCCTTCAGCCCCATACCGACGGGCAGGCCCAGTTGACGGGTCGCCAGCATCTGCGGCACGTCACTGACCTTACGCGCCAGGCCGATCATCATCCAGATCCCCAGCTCCGCCACGGAGTCGGCATTGCCGGAGCGGTCTGATGGCACATTGGCCACGGTGATACCGCGCGCACGCGCCGTCTCAATATCCACGCCCTCCAGCCCGGCACCCGCCTGTTGGATCAGCTTCAGGCGGTCGGCCGTCTGTAACAGGCTTTGACTGACCTTCGCCATACCGGGGATCAGCGCATCAAAGCCCGCCAGGCTCTCTGCCGCATGCCCGGCAGAGGCAACAAATTCGACATCGGGGAGTCTCTGACGGAACTGCTGGATCATCCCACCCCAGGCATTTTCTTCCGCCGCTATCAGAACTTTCATCGATATCTCCATCATTTATAAGGCAAAAAATGAGCTTAGACGGCTACGGTTATAAATCAAACAGAAATCAGGCCGATCCGCTGATATCGGGATAATCCTCTGCGTTCTGGCTGTGAATAAGGGGGGAAACCAGCTAAACTCCGCTATCTGAGTGGGCACCCTTATGCCCCTGCTAATTAAGAGGCTCAAACTAACGTGGCTCAATTCGTTTATAGCATGCATCGCGTCGGCAAAGTCGTTCCGCCGAAGCGCCATATTTTGAAAAATATCTCCCTCAGCTTCTTCCCTGGCGCCAAAATCGGCGTACTGGGTCTGAACGGGGCAGGTAAATCTACGCTGCTGCGCATCATGGCGGGCATCGATAAAGATATCGAAGGGGAAGCGCGTCCGCAGCCAGGCCTGAAAATTGGCTATCTGGAGCAGGAACCGAAGCTGAACCTGGAACACACCGTCCGTGAGTCGGTAGAAGAAGCCGTTTCCGAAGTCGTCAACGCGCTGAAAGGCCTTGACGAGGTGTACGCCAAGTACGCAGAGCCGGATGCCGACTTCGACAAACTGGCCGCGCAACAAGGCCGGTTTGAAGAAATTATCCAGGCGCACGATGGCCACAACCTGAACACCCAGCTGGAACGTGCCGCTGATGCGCTGCGTCTGCCGGACTGGGATGCGAAGATTGGCAATCTGTCCGGGGGTGAACGCCGCCGCGTCGCGCTGTGCCGCCTGCTGCTGGAAAAACCAGACATGCTGCTGCTCGACGAACCAACCAACCACCTGGATGCAGAATCCGTGGCCTGGCTGGAACGCTTCCTGCACGACTTCGAAGGGACCGTTGTGGCGATTACGCACGACCGTTACTTCCTTGATAACGTGGCCGGTTGGATCCTGGAGCTGGACCGTGGTGAAGGTATTCCGTGGGAAGGTAACTACTCTTCCTGGCTGGAGCAGAAAGATGCGCGTCTGGCGCAGGAGGCCTCTTCTGAAGCCGCTCGTCGTAAATCGATTGAGAAAGAGCTGGAGTGGGTACGCAAAGGCGCTAAAGGCCAGCAGTCTAAAGGTAAGGCACGTCTGAACCGCTTTGAAGAGCTGAACAACGCCGAATACCAGAAGCGTAACGAGACCAACGAACTGTTTATTCCACCTGGCGCACGCCTGGGCGATAAAGTGGTTGAGGTCAACAACCTGAGCAAGTCTTACGGTGACCGTCTGCTGATTGACGATCTCTCCTTCTCCGTTCCGAAGGGTGCGATTGTCGGCATCATCGGTCCAAACGGCGCGGGTAAATCGACCCTGTTCCGTATGATGTCCGGTCAGGAACAGCCTGATTCCGGCAGCATCGTACTGGGTGAAACCGTCAAGCTGGCGTCTGTGGATCAGTTCCGTGACAGCATGGATGGTTCTAAAACCGTGTGGGAAGAAGTCTCTGGCGGTCAGGACATCATGCGTATCGGCAACACCGAGATGCCAAGCCGTGCTTACGTTGGCCGCTTTAACTTTAAAGGGGTTGATCAGGGCAAACGCGTTGGTGAGCTGTCCGGTGGTGAACGCGGTCGTCTGCATCTGGCGAAACTGTTACAGGTTGGCGGCAACATGCTGCTGCTGGATGAACCAACCAACGACCTGGACATCGAAACCCTGCGCGCACTGGAGAACGCCCTGCTGGAGTTCCCTGGCTGTGCGATGGTGATCTCGCATGACCGCTGGTTCCTGGACCGTATTGCCACCCACATTCTGGACTACCAGGATGAAGGCAAGATCGCGTTCTTTGAAGGTAACTTTACCGAATACGAAGAGTACAAGAAACGTACGCTGGGTGCGGAAGCACTTGAGCCAAAACGTATTAAGTACAAGCGTATGATCAAGTAAGCGACCTGACTTACGGGGCGACCGGAAAAGAAGGTCGCCCCCTACAGAATGCGAACACCTGACGCGTAGGGGCTGACCCTCTGTTTCGGTCAGCCCGTCGGGTGCAAATCTGTGACACGGGACGACCGGAAAAAAGGGTCGCCCCCTACGTATAGAATTCCCTAAACACCGGTGACTGCATCGCGAAATCAATAAACCGTGACAGCGCAGGCGAGTTCAGCTTCCGGCTTGGGTACACCAGCCACAGCTCATTCCCCTCCACTTCCCAGTCCGGTAACACCTGCACCAGATCGCCCTGCGACAACACCTCTTCGGTCAAAAAACGTGGCAATAGCGTAATCCCTGCCCTGCCCAGCGCACACTCACGCGCATACACCAGATTATCGGTCATATGCGTCGGCGGCAGCAGCCAGCGGTAATACTCTTCATCGCGTTTCAGTACCCACTCCGTCCAGGCGCGGTGCGCAATACAACGGTGAGCGGAGAGCTGGCCGGGATGGGTCAGCGGCGGCAACGAGGCCAGATAGTCCGGGGAGGCCACCAGCAGGCGCTGGCAGTAGCCAATGCGGCGACCAATCAGCGATGAATCCTGCGGCCTGCCGGTACGCAGCGCCACATCGAAACCGTCCTGCACCAGATCGCGGATTTCATCGGACACCGACACATCCAGCGTCACATCCGGGTATTGCTGCTGAAACGCCGTATTGAAACGCGCAAGCAGCGTAGCGCCAATACCGGCAGGTGAAGTGATGCGCAGCCGCCCGCTGGGATTATCGCGCAGTCGCTCAATCGCTATGCCAGCACGTTCACTGGCCTGCAGCATTTCCTGGCAGTGCACCAGATAACGCTCGCCCGCAAAGGTCAGGTTAAGCTGACGCGTGGTACGGTTAAT
This sequence comes from Erwinia sp. AnSW2-5, assembly GCF_045107195.1. Lineage (NCBI taxonomy): Bacteria > Pseudomonadati > Pseudomonadota > Gammaproteobacteria > Enterobacterales > Erwiniaceae > Erwinia > Erwinia sp. AnSW2-5. The sequence continues at coordinate 52,398 of NZ_JBJGXA010000039.1, read as the reverse complement.
CAGCCGCAGCCCCAGCGCCTGCTCCAGCTGGCTGACGCGCTGACTGACGCTGGATTTCGGTAAGCCCGCACGCTTCGCCGCCGCAGTAAAGCTGCCGCACTCGGCCACCAGCGCAAACAGCGCCATATCCTGCAACTGCTTAAACATGATTGTTCACCTCAAACGAACACTGCGTGCGCCATTGTCCATCTTATCATTCGTTTGCTGATTACCTACACTGAGAGACAATTATTCAGGAGAAAAGCGATGACCCTCAAAGCAATTGCCATCAACCCGGAACACCCGCAGCAGTTTATTGAAATCCAGCAACCGCAGCCGACGCCAGGTGAATATGATCTGCTGGTCGAGGTCAAAGCCGCATCGGTCAACCCGGTGGATACCAAAGTCCATAAAGGCGCACAGAAAAATGGCCTGCAACACCCTCGCGTGCTCGGCTGGGATGCCAGCGGTATCGTGCTGGCCACAGGCAGCAAGGTCAGTGGTTTTCAAGCGGGCGATGAAGTCTATTACGCGGGTGACATTACCCGCCCCGGCAGCAACGCCAGCCAGCAGCTGGTTGATGCGCGTATCACCGGGCACAAGCCGCGCTCGCTCGATTGGGCGCAGGCTGCAGCGATTCCACTGACCGCGCTTACCGCATGGGAAGGCTTGTTCGACCGCCTGCAGCTTGACCGCGCCGCAGAAGGTAAAACGCTGCTGATCGTCGGCGGTGCCGGTGGCGTCGGTTCGCTCGCCATTCCCTTTGCCAGGCTGCACAGCAAGGTGAAAGTGATCGCCACCGCCTCGCGCCCGGACTCGGTGCAGTGGTGCAAGGATCGCGGTGCCGACCTGGTGATCGACTACCGTGATATGGCAGGCGAACTGGCGAAGCACGACATCAAGCAGGTGGACTATATCTTCTGCCTGAACGATACCGATGGCCACTGGGAAGCGATGAGCCAGCTGATTGCGCCGCAGGGACATATCTGTACCATCGTGGAAAACGAGAAGCCGTTAAGCATGGATCAGCTGAAGCTGAAAAGCGCCGCGCTGCACTTTGAGTTTATGTACACGCGCAGCATGTTCACCACCCCGGATATCGCCCGTCAGGGGGAGATCCTCGACGCCACTGCAAAACTGCTGGATGAGGGGAAAGTCACCACCTCGCTGAGCCAGACCCTGCAAGGCTTAAGCGTCGACACGCTGACCGCGGCCCATAAGCTGGTGCTGGAAGGGCATATGCGCGGCAAGGTTGTGATGGTCTATTAATCCTCACGGGCGGACCTTATTTGGTTCGCCCATGAAACATCCCGCGCTAATATCTTTTTTTATTTTACCCTCCTGGCATTTCCTTTTCTTTAATCTTGACATGGTTGCTGGTTATTCTATGGTTCAACGGTAATTCAGCCCCGTAAGTTTCATATTTAATACTTCATGCATTTTTTCTGTAATTAAAAAAAGACGAGGGATCGTTATGCGGAAAATAAAGCACCTGTTACTGACATTTTTCCTCAGCAGCGGCGTTCAGGGCGCCAACGCCCCACCCCATCTGCACTGGCAGAGTGCGGATGGCCAACAAGGTATTGATATTGGCGGGGCGCTGCGTGCCAATTATCGCTATGAAGACTGGAACACCAGCCGCAACCGCCGCCAGCCCCATTTGCGCTTTGATACTTTTCGCATCGATACCAGCGGCCATGCAGATAATTTCTTTTTCGATTCTGGGTTCTGGTTTCAGGACCAGCGCAAATATGCTATTGACCGCGCTTATATTGGCTACCATTTTAATCCCGACCAGCAGATTCAGATCGGCGCGCCGGAGAAACCTTTTGGTCTGGCCCCCTATCCGCAGTTTGGCTGGTCATACGATATTCCTTTTTATCTCGGCTTTGCGGTGAACAGCGGGCTCGGTGCTAAATATCGCTACCGGGCGAATAACTGGACGTTTGAGGCGGCTTACTTTCCTAAAATGCTTCCTGAGGGGGTACGCTATGCGCCGGACGTGGGCTATTACGGCGAGCTGAAAGGCACGACGTATGGCCCGCACCACCTGCAGCTGAATGAGAAGCGCGACCAGCTGAACCTGCGGCTGGCGCGCGAGTTTGACAGCGGCAGCTGGCACAGCGAAGTGGGCGGCTCGCTGGCGGCCTCGCGCCTGTATAACCACCGCAGCGGCGATAACGGCTCATTCTGGTCGAGCGGGCTGCACGCCAGGCTGAACAACGGTCCGTGGCAGCTCAGCACCCAGGCGATACGCTATGCTTACGCGGCGAAGAACCCCGCTGGCGCTGATAAAGATACCATCCTGATGGGAACCAACGGGCTGTCGCCTGCCTATCTTATTCCGGCTAAAGCCACCACTGCGGCGCTGAATATCGCGCGCGATGTTGACGTCGACCTTGGCCCAATCAGCAAACTGCGCTTTTATGATGATTACAGCGTGCTGTGGAAAGACAAAGGCAGCTGGGATGACTCGCAGATGAACACGCTGGGGATGCAGCTGTTTGCGCTGCCGGTGATGTTCTGGCTGGATTTAACCTGGGCAAAAAACGCCAACCCCTGGGGCGGGGCGCTTAACGCCACCGGCTGGAACAGCACCCAGTCCCCCGGCAGCGGTAAGTGGTATTTCCGCAGCAACGTCAATATTGGCTACTATTTCTGATCGCCCAGCATCTCTTTCACCAGCTCGACGCAGCGCAGGAAGCGCTCGTCGTAGTTGTCCTGCTCAACGTGAACATAGTTGATGTTATTCTCGCCGAGCATGGCGATCAGCAGTGACTGGAACTCTTTGCGATCTACCGAGCTGCCCAGACTGCGCAGCCCATCGGCGACCCACGGCACATTGTTTTCCACCAGGATCACCAGGTCGAAGCGATACTCGTCGATCAGCGCCTGAACAAACGGGTGCTCACGCCCTTCATACTTTTTACAGAACGCCTGCGTTGTGACGAAATCGGTGTCGATAAACGCCACTTTATTGGCATATTTCACCGCAAAATCGATGTACTGCGCCTGACCGAGGGCAATCTTATCGTAGTCCGAATACTGCAACGCCATCTCATCACCGCCCAGATGCGAGAAAACGTAATCGCGACCAAACTCCCAGGCACTGGTGGTATTGAAGATATTCGCCAGCTTATTGACCAGCGTGGATTTCCCACTCGACTCACCGCCGAGGATCGCCACGGTGCGCACGAAGAAGGGCTTCACTTCGGTGGGAATATATTCCCAGTAGCGGAACGGATCCTGGCGGATCTGCCCACCGCTAATGTTCATAAAGGAGCGTTTCGGATCGATAACAATGGTTTCAACGCCCAGATGGGTGCTGAACTGCTCGGCATCCCCCTCTTCGCTGGTGTAGATACAGTTCGGCACAATGCCGTGATCGTCCATAAACGACTGTACGCCGTGGCTCCAGACGTCCCAGCCGTGCGGATAAGGCTCCATTCCCTCTTCGTTAAAAGAGTGAATGCGGATGTTTTTCTGGTATTTAAAGGTCTGAAGCAGCCAGCGCAGACGGTCGCTGACCGTTGGCTGCTGTGACATGGCGCTGGCTTCAAACAGCTGGCGATCGCGCGGCTCATCGTAACCCATGATGATATGCAACTCATCCACCTGGCTACAGGCGCGCTGGATCAGATAAATATGGCCGGTATGCAACGGGTAGAATTTACCAAACACCACGCCAATGGTTTTCTCACGACGCGGAAACTCCAGCCCGAGAAAGCGGTGCAGCGCCTCCAGCTTCTGTGCGCTGGGGCTTTTGATTTTCGCATTCAACAGCTGACTGAGGTAACCCTTGGTCATACCGCTGGCATCAGACACCTGCTGTAAGGTGCAACCCTGCTGGCGAATGGCGGTTTTAAGGTAGTCAAATGATGACATGGGCTAACTCCATTTATAGTTCGTCAAGTATAGACAACGCGTCAGCCAGCTTTTTCACACCGTACACTTTCATATTTTCCGGTGGTTTCTTTGGCACATTGGCCATCGGCACAATGGCGCGGCGGAAACCGTGTTTCGCCGCCTCCGAAATGCGCTCCTGACCGCTTGGCACCGGGCGGATTTCGCCTGCCAGCCCGACTTCACCAAACACCACCAGATCGTGCGGCAACGGGCGGTCACGCAGGCTGGAAACCATCGACAGCATCAGCGCCAGGTCGGCACTGGTTTCGGTGACTTTCACCCCGCCCACCACGTTGACGAACACATCCTGATCGGCCATTTGCAGGCCGCCGTGGCGATGCAGTACCGCCAACAGGATCGCCAGACGGTTCTGCTCCAGCCCCACCGCGACGCGCCGTGGATTGCCCATCATTGAGTGATCCACCAGCGCCTGAATCTCCACCAACAGTGGACGCGTTCCTTCCCACAGCACCATCACCGAACTGCCGGAGGTGACCTCGTCGCCACGGCTTAAGAAAATGGCCGACGGGTTGCTGACTTCGCGCAGCCCCTGCTCGGTCATGGCAAACACGCCCAGCTCATTCACCGCACCAAAGCGGTTTTTATGGCTGCGCAGCGTACGAAAACGGGAATCCGCATCGCCGTCCAGCAGCACCGAACAGTCAATACAGTGTTCCAGCACCTTCGGGCCTGCCAGCGAGCCGTCTTTCGTGACGTGGCCCACCATCACGATGGCGACACCTTTCGTTTTGGCGAAACGGGTCAGATAGGCAGCGGTCTCACGCACCTGTGCGACGCTGCCGGGAGATGACTGGATATCAGCCATATGCATCACCTGAATCGAGTCGATCACCATCAGTTTCGGCTGTTCCTGCTCGGCAATCAGGCAGATCTGCTCGATGCTGGTTTCCGACAACATATTCAGATTTTCGGTGGGTAATCCCAGACGATGGGCGCGCATAGCCACCTGTTGCAGCGACTCTTCCCCGGTGACATACAGGGTTTTCATCCCTTCTGACAGCTTGCACAGGGTTTGCAGCAACAGGGTACTTTTCCCCGCGCCGGGGCTGCCCCCGATCAGGATCGCACTGCCCGGCACCACGCCGCCGCCGAGCACCCGGTCAAACTCTTTAAACCCGGTGGAAAAGCGTGGCAGTTCGTCGAGGCTGATCTCCGACAGCTTCTGCACGCGGCTTGGCCCGGCGCTACCGGCGTAACCCGTCAGGCGCTCATTGCGCGCAACAACAGGCGACGCCGCCAGGCGCACCTCGGTAATCGTATTCCAGGCATGGCAGGCGCTACATTGGCCCTGCCAGCGAGGATAATCTGCGCCGCACTCGTTACAGACAAAGGCGCGCTTTACCGCTTTGGCCAAATCTACCCCTTAACGCTCTTCGTGGATCAGGCTGCCGCTGAGAATGCAGAACACGCCCATCAGGTCAGCATGACGAATAATCACTTCGGTCTGCTCGTTCACTTTCGGTTTGGCATGATAAGCGATGCCCAGCGCCGAGGCTTTGATCATCGGCAGATCGTTGGCACCATCGCCGACTGCGACCGTCTGCTCCGGGGCAATCTCAAACCGGGTAGCCAGCTTGCGCAGTGTATCTGCTTTATATTGTGCATCGACGATATCGCCCAGCACTTCGCCGGTCAGTTTGCCGTCGCGGATTTCCAGCACGTTGGCAGCAATCGCTGACAGGTGCAGCGTATCGCGCAGGTATTCAGCAAAATAGGTGAAACCACCGGAGGCAATCGCCACGTGCCAGCCCAACGCCTGCAGCTTAGCGACCAGCGAGGTCAGGCCCGGCATCAGCGGCAACTGGTCACGCACGGTTTTCAGAATGTTGGCATCGGCATCTTTCAGCGTGGCTACGCGCTGGCGCAGGCTGGCAGCGAAGTCCAGTTCGCCGCGCATGGCACGCTCGGTGACTTCCGCCACCAGCTCACCGCTGCCCGCCAGTTTGGCGATCTCGTCGATGCATTCGATTTCAATCGCCGTGGAGTCCATATCCATCACCAGCAGGCCTGGCGTTTTCAGATGGGGAATGCGCCCTAGCGGAGCCACATCCATGCCCGCATCGTGGGCCAGCTTCATCGCGCGCGGCGTCAGAGAACCGGCCAGGCGAACCACCTGATAATCCTCCACCACCCAGGCGCTGACGATCACCATCGCTGCGCCTAACTGGCGCTGATATTCCGTCAGTTGGGCCTTGTCGAGCTTACGCCCATACAGCAACCAGCCGGTACGGCCAGCACGGTAATCCAACGGCATCACTTCATCACCGCTCAAAGATAGAGGTAACCCCGGCCAGAGAGAGACTTCGGCAGGCAGGTCGCACCAGGTGAGGCTATTTGGCATCACAGCTCCTGTAAGGACTTATTGATCACTAGTTGCTCAACATAGTTCGTGTTGCAGGAAGGCGGCAAGCCCGCGAGTCCCCGGGAGCAGAGATAACTCTGTGACCGGGGCGAACGGGTGCAGCCAACGCACCTGCGGCGCGAAATAGGCAGAGCATTAAAACCACGCAAGAGGCTACCCTGTAAGCCCGCCTTCTGGCAACATAAAGCTAATGACCGGAAAGCGGTTCTTTCACCAGAATTGAAGGGTTGAGATGGCAAAAGCCAAACTGAAGTTTCGTCTTCACCGCACGGTGATCGTTCTGATTTGCCTGACACTGCTGGTGGTGCTGATGCAGGGCGCCTCGTGGTTCAGTCTTGGGCACCAGATGGCGCGCTCTGAACAGGTTGAAGAGCTGGCCCACACGCTGACGCGTCAGGTCGCCTGGACGCTGACGCCGCTGATGGACAATCCTGATGATAATCATCAAAAAATTATCGATTCGCTTGACCAGATGACCCATGAAAGCCGCATTCTTGACGCTTCGCTGTATGACAGCGAGGGAAGTTTGATTGCGCACAGCGGTGAAAGCATTAACGTACGGGACCGCCTGGCACTGGATGGTCAGCGGGCCGGTAGCTACTTTAACCATCAGATTGTCCAGCCGCTGACGAGCAAAGACAGCCCGCGCGGGTTCCTGCGCGTCACGCTGGATACCCATGTGCTGGTCACCGAAGCCAAGCAGGTGGATAACACCACCAATATTCTGCGCTTAATGATGATCCTGGCGCTGGCCATCGGCATTATTCTCTCCCGTACCTTACTGCGCGATCGCCGTACCCGCTGGCAACAGTCGCCATTCCTGCTCACCGCGAATAACCCGGTGAAAGAGGATGATGACGAGAGTGAGGCAGACGCTGAAACGGACGGTAGCCCTTCTGCTGCCGACACAGGAAATAACGCAACGGCGCCCTTACCCAACAGCAAATAAAGCGATTACGCTGAAATAGCTTTTCGTGTTCTGTACTCCTTTTCGCCTCAGTTGCATCGTAAGCACTCCCGAGCGCTTATGCGCTCTTGATGCCTGAAAACTAAGGAGTACAACGATGAAACGGAACTTTATTATCGTCGCGATCGCCACTGTGGGCCTGTGTTTTTCTGCTGCTACTTTTGCCGCAGATCAATCCGGGATCGCCGTTTATTCCACTCAAGGAGAGTTGAAATCCCGATCGTCAGATGGCCTGAATAATTACGGAAAAACATTTGAAGTGACGCTGAAAAATACCACAGCGAAAAATATCGACTTGCAGATGTTTTGCCTGAAAGGGTATTCGCATGATGGCCGGGAATTCCCGGTTGACCGTATTGACGATCGTCTGGCGCACGGGAAATTAAAACCTCAGGGCAAAGTCACAGGGCCGGTGATTTTCTCTGCCGCTGACGACAGTGTGTTTGATATCAACCAGGTAAAGATTACGGACAAATGTCATTAATGAAAGTCCGCTGCGTGGGGCATTTCGCGTGATGGTTTGACAGAAACGCGGATAAACGGGGGCGGGCTGAACGCCCGCCCCCGGAAGGACATTACTCTTTGTCGCCCAGCAACACAGACTCCAGCGCGATTTCAATCATCTCGCTAAACGTGGTCTGACGCTCTGCTGCGGTGGTCTGCTCATGGGTACGGATATGGTCAGACACGGTGCAGATGGTCAGCGCTTTGGCGCCAAACTCTGCTGCTACGCCATAAATACCGGCGGCTTCCATTTCCACACCCAGAATGCCGTACTTTTCCATCACGTCGAACATCTGTGGGTCCGGCGTATAGAACAGGTCGGCAGAGAAGATGTTGCCCACGCGCGCTTTCACACCCAGCGCTTTCGCTGCATCAACCGCGTTACGCACCATGTCAAAATCAGCAATAGCTGAGAAATCGTGATCTTTAAAACGCATGCGGTTCACTTTGGAATCGGTACAGGCACCCATACCAATCACCACGTCACGCAGTTTCACATCGGCACGCACGGCACCGCAGGATCCCACACGGATGATTTTCTTCACGCCGAATTCGGTGATCAGCTCTTTCGCATAGATAGAGCAAGACGGGATGCCCATACCGTGACCCATCACGGAGATCTTACGGCCTTTGTAAGTCCCGGTGTAGCCCAGCATACCGCGCACGTTGTTCACTTCCACAGCATCCTGCAGGAAGGTCTCAGCAATGTGTTTTGCACGCAGCGGATCGCCCGGCATCAGCACGACGTCAGCGAAATCACCCATCTCAGCGTTAATATGTGGCGTTGCCATGTTTCATCCTTATCTCAAAAAAGAGTGTTACTTCAACCTTCAGAATAACGACTTACCGTATTCCATCGGTGAAAGACCAAAATAGTGAGCGACCGTCTGACCGATATCGGCGAAGGTATCGCGATAACCGTAATCACCCGGTTTCACGCCCGGCCCGTAAATCAGCACAGGAATATGCTCGCGGGTATGTTCGGTACCCGGCCAGCTTGGATCGCAGCCGTGGTCAGCCGTGAGGATCAGGATATCACCCTCTTTCACCTGCGCCATCAGCTCCGGCAAGCGGCGGTCGAACAGCTCCAGCCCACCGGCATAGCCAGGGATGTCGCGGCGGTGCCCCCAGCTGGAGTCGAAATCAACAAAGTTAGTGAACACAATACTGTTGTCCGGCGCGGTTTTCATCTCCGCGACAGAGGCATCAAACAGGGCATCCAGGCCGGTCGCCTTCACCTTTTTGGTGATGCCAACATGCGCGTAGATATCCGCAATTTTACCCACGGAAATCACTTCACCGCCCTGTTCGTCCACCAGCTTTTTCAGCACCGTTGGCGCAGGCGGCTCTACCGCCAGGTCGTGACGGTTCCCGGTGCGCTCGAAGTTGCCAGCTTTGTCGCCAATAAACGGACGCGCAATCACGCGGCCAATATTGTAGCCACCTTCGGTGAGCGCTTCACGGGCAATCTCACAAAGTTCGTAAAGGCGATCAAGGCCGAAGGTCTCTTCGTGGCAGGCAATCTGGAACACAGAGTCAGCAGAGGTATAGAAAATCGGCTTGCCGGTTTTCATATGCTCTTCGCCCAACTGGTCGAGGATCACCGTGCCGGAAGAGTGACAGTTGCCGAGGTAGCCTGGCAGATTGGCTTTTTCCACCAGCAGATCAAGCAGCTCCTGCGGGAAACTATTTTCCAGATCGCTGAAGTAACCCCAGTCAAACAGCACCGGCACACCGGCGATTTCCCAGTGACCTGACGGCGTGTCTTTCCCGGAAGAGAGTTCGCTGGCGTAAGCGTAAGCGCCAATAATTTCGGCGTCTTTATCCAGCCCCGGCGGGAATTTACCGCTGGAAGCTTCCGCCGCCTTACCTAAACCCAGTGCCGTGAGGTTGGGCAGATGGAGTGGGCCTTTACGCCCTTTGTCTGCTTCACCCTTGAAGCACGCCTCGGCAATATGTCCGAGTGTATTCGAGCCTTTATCGCCAAACGTGTCGGCGTCTTTGCTGTACCCGATCCCAAAGGAATCAAGCACCATGATAAATGCACGTTTCATCCTGATCTCCTGCGCGATAGTCGCGATGAGCGTTAAAAAAATGCGATCAGAACAGAATACTCCTTCTCAGGATATTCTGCGATAAATAACTGGCGTTGGAGCCGGTGCGGCATCCCCGACGGCAACGGCGCGTTTTACCGCGCTGGCCGCTTCCTGCCAGCTGGCTTCATCAGACGCATGGATCACTGCCAGCGGACGCTGACCGTCCACCGCATCACCCAGTTGCGCCACATCGCTGAAACCGACACTGTAGTCAATGCTGTCGCTGGCACGACGCCGGCCACCGCCCATGGAGACGACCGCCATACCAAGTGCACGCGTGTCCATTGCGCTGACGATGCCAGGCCGGTCGGCATACACCGCTTTGCTCAGCATCGGCGCGGGCAGGTAGCTGTCCATCCGTTCAATAAAGTCTGTCGGCCCTTTCTGTGCGGCCACCATGCGGGCAAATATCTCCGCCGCACGGCCATTGTCCAGCACGGCCTGAAGCTTGCTGCGCGCGTCATCCGCTGAGGTTGCCAGGCCGCCGGAGAGCAGCATCTCGCTGCACAGCGCCATCGTCACTTCCAGCAGGCGCGGATTACGGTACACGCCGGTCAGGAACTGCACCGCTTCGCGCACTTCCAGCGCATTGCCCGCGCTGGACGCCAGCACCTGATTCATGTCCGTCAGCAGCGCGGTGGTCTTGCATCCTGCGCCATTCGCCACGCCAACAATCGCCTGCGCCAGTGCTTCGGATTTTTCAAAGGTCGGCATAAACGCACCGGAACCCACTTTCACATCCATCACCAGCGCATCCAGGCCTTCTGCCAGCTTTTTGGCGAGGATCGATGCTGTAATCAGCGGGATCGAATCCACCGTCGCGGTAATATCGCGTGTGGCATAGAAACGTTTGTCTGCCGGTGCCAGCGAGTTGGTCTGGCCGATGATCGCCACACCGACATCTTTAATGATCTGACGGAAACGATCGTCCTGCGGGAATATATCAAACCCAGGGATCGCCTCAAGCTTATCCAGCGTACCGCCCGTATGGCCGAGGCCACGACCCGAGATCATCGGCACATAGCCGCCGCAGGCCGCGACCATCGGTCCGAGCATCAGGGAGGTCACGTCGCCAACGCCCCCGGTGGAGTGCTTATCCACTACCGGGCCATTGAGATTCAGCGCTTTCCAGTTCAGCACCGAACCGGAGTCACGCATGGCCATCGTCAGCGCCACGCGTTCAGGCAACGACATATCATGGAAATAGATCGTCATTGCCAGCGCAGCAATTTGCCCTTCAGAGACCGTGTTATCACGCACACCATTGATAAAAAAGCGGATCTCTTCTTCGCTTAATGCCTGCCCATCACGTTTTTTTCGAATAATTTCTTGTGGCAGAAACACGGTCACCCCCAAAATAAAAGTTCACATTCCAAACAGGCGTTATTGGTGCAGCCAGTTTGGATTCGGCCAGCGCAGAGCAACCGCAGCGTACTTGAGTACGTGAGGAATGCGAGCACTGCCCGGATTCAAAATGGCAAACAAAATAGCCTGTTAGTATTTGCTGTCACTGGTTGCGCCAGAAAAACCTGCGGCATTCAGCAGACTGGCCAGCAGGCTGGATGCGCCAAAACGGAAATGGCGGGCATCGGCCCAGTCGCTGCCAAGAATGTCATCCGCCAGTTTCAGATACAGTGCCGCGTCATCGGCGGTGCGCACGCCACCGGCAGGTTTGAAGCCAACCTGCTGCTTCACGTCTTTTTCGGCGATAACACGCATCATGATTTCCGCAACGTCCGGGGTGGCGTTAACCGGCACTTTCCCCGTCGAGGTTTTAATAAAGTCAGCGCCCGCATCAATCGCAATTTCGGAGGCTTTACGGATCAGCGCTTCTTCTTTCAGCTCACCCGTTTCAATAATCACTTTTAACAACACGTTGGCGTCTGAACACGCCTTTTTACAGGCTTTTACCAGCTCAAAGCCGACCGTTTCATTACCCGCAATCAGTGCGCGGTACGGGAAGACCACGTCCACTTCATCCGCACCGTAGGCAATCGCCGCACGGGTTTCCGCCAGCGCAATATCAATATCATCGTTGCCGTGCGGGAAGTTGGTTACCGTGGCGATGCGAATATCCGGGGTCCCCTGCTCACGCAGCGTCTTGCGGGCAATCGGAATAAAACGCGGATAGATGCAGATGGCTGCCGTGTTACCGCCAGGGGATTTTGCCTGATGACATAACACGATCACTTTCGCGTCAGTATCGTCCTCATTCAGCGTGGTTAAATCCATCAGTTGCAGCGCACGCAGCGCCTGAGTTTTTACATCGGACATCATTCTCTCCAGACAGGTTTTGTGAGGGCGGGGTCGACATATTCACAACCCGCGACGCCCTGTAATGTTAAAATTATAACAGTCAGCATTAGACTATTTTGCGGGTGATTTCACAATAAAAGGATTCTTGTTTCATCATTATCGCAAGAAATTTGACATTGATCACACCGAACAAGGCGATGAAGGCCAGTAACGCCGATCACCGCGCCATAAAGAAATGTTATAATTATAACATTCCGTTTTTCGTCATGATTGGAAGATAGAAGATAAAAGTATAGTCAGCTCACACGCCAAACAGCGTGCGGGTGTTTTCTCGCAGAGTATCAGCAATATGTTGCGGGGATTCGGGTCTGAGTGCGCACAGCGTTTCCCAGACTTCCCTGACCCGCTCCGGGCGGTTGGGTTGCCCCTGAAATCCCTGTAATGGCATGTCAGGTGAGTCAGTTTCCAGCAGCAGCGAGGTCAGCGGCAGCCGGGAAAGCGTCTGGCGGGTTTTACTGGCGCGCTCATAGGTGATGGTGCCGCCCACGCCAATCGCATAACCCGCGCGGATAAACGCCAGCGCCTGCTGTTCGCTGCCCGCAAAACCATGAACCACACCGCAGCGCGGCAGCCTGGCACGGCGCAGGTGCATTGCCAGCTTGTCATGGGTGCGGCGTGAATGCAGGATCACCGGCAGGTCGTAATCACGCGCCAGGCGCAGCTGCGCCTCCAGCAGCGCCTGCTGTCGGTCGAACTGCGGATTGTCGATGTAGAGATCGAGACCCATTTCCCCAATCGCCACCAGCTTCGGGTGCCGCCGTTGCAGATGCTGCTCAAGCGCGTGCAGATCCTCAGGCTGATGTTCGGCAATGGCCATCGGATGCACGCCGAGCGCGGCGTAAACCGCATCATGTTGTTCAGCCAGCGCGATCACGCCGTCAAAGCGCGCAGCAGAAACGCCAACAGCAATAATGCGCTCCACGCCTGCGGCAGCGGCTTGTTGCAGGCTGGCCAGTTCATCACCGACAAACGGCGGAAAATCAAAATGGCAGTGGGTGTCTACAAAGCGCAGCGTCATGCCAGCGATCCTTTATCAAAATCTTCATCATTGCCCGGCAACGGTGCGGGCGTAATCCCCTGGCGATGCGGTGCATTGGCAACGCGCACCGTCGGCACTACCGGACGCCGGGTCAGACGGTTGCCATCGTTGAGCCACTGACCGAGCGTGGCAAGAAAATAACGCCCGCAACGACGGCCAAGGTGGTAATCCTGATTCAGCGACGTAATCCGGCTGCCGAGCGCGTTGCTGGCCAGCGGGCGCGGTGGGTAGATTTCAATAATGCGCAGCCGATCCGGCGGGTTGTCGATAAAGCGCTGGATCTCGCGATAGCTCTCTTCATGCACCTGCAAAATGTTGATCAGCGGTTGCAGCGCCCCCTCACTCAGCCAGCGTTCTACGCGTTTCAGCCACTGAGGAGTATAGGTCATCTGCGAAGGCACCGTGCGGATCACCACAATGGTTTCCGCGCCGCGCCGTGCGGCTTCGCGCACCGGAATGGCATCGCGGATGCCGCCATCAAGATAGCTGACGCCGGAGAGATCAACACCCGGCCGGTAAAAACCCGGAATGGCGCTGGAGGCTTTAATAATGTCATGCCAGGTATCAGCGGTTGGTGAAAAGTAATCCGGCGTGTAGTCGTCGCTGCGGCAGGCGCACATATAGAATTCCCGCCCGCTGGAGAATAGCTTCTCCCCGGCATCCACGGCCAGTGGAAATTCCTGACGGGTAATATCGATCAACCAGTCGAGATCGATCAAGTGCCCCCCACGGACAAAACGCAGCGGATCGAAGAACTGTTTACGGGTGGTGTAACGGGTGATGACGCGGCGAGCGTAGCCCGGCTGGGCGCAGACGAAGGCCGACAGATTTTGCGCACCGGCAGAGGTGCCGAGCATCAGATCAAAGGGATTAAAGCGAGCCTGCTGGAAGGCATCCAGCACACCGGCGGTAAAGATACCGCGCTGCCCACCGCCTTCACATACCAGGGCAAGTTTACCCGGCCGGAAGGGTGTTAACGCCAGTGGCTCAATATTGCCAAGGGTTATCGGAATGCGAGTGCCCAAGCCAGGTATCCTCTCATGTTAAAGAAAGCGAGGATACCTGTTCTCGGTCAGGTGCGTGAGGCGCTTATTGCTTAATCAGCGACTCAGGCAAAGGACTAAAATTTTTTACGTCCGGTAAAGAGGCTGACAAGGAAAATCACAATACCGACGAAAAACACAATCTTAGCCGCACCAGTAGCCGCACCAACTAAATTACCAAAGCCCAGGACTGCGGCAATCAGCGCAATGATCAGAAAAATAATACCCCATCGAAACATATGTCTCTCCTTACCAGTAGTGAAATCGAACTCATTTTTATCATTCACGTCTCCTGCCAGGCAGGATGGAATGTTTGTTCTTTGCAGGTGAATCTACTAACGGCCCCGGAAAACCAGGGCCGCTGGTTCATTACGATTTAACAGTCAAATCGTTTTTAACGCTCTTAACACCTTCAATCGCTTTGGCAATGCGTTCAGCCCGTTCAGACTGAGCCTGGGTTTTCACCACACCGGAAAGCTGTACGACACCATTGGTGGTTTCCACTTTCACATTGCGCGACGGAACGATGTCATCTGCTAATAGTTTAGCTTTAATTTCGCTGGTCGTTGCTGCGTCACCGGCATAACCGCTAACTGTCTGTTTTGTGCTGTCTTTTACGTGCAGTTTGTCGCTAACGGATTTCACGCCTTCCACTTTCTTCGCAGCGGCAACGGCCAGTTCAGCCTGCTCCTGCGAGGTCACGAAACCGTTTAACGTCACCACACCACTGTGCGTTTCAACGGAGATATCGGTACTTTTAATCGCATCGTTATCCACCAGCGCGGCTTTTACCTTGGCGGTAACGCCGCTGTCATCCATGTACCCACCGACTTTTTTCATAGAACTATCGATTTTCGAACCCGCGCTATCCGCAGTAGCCTCTGTTTTATTCATCAAAGTACCTTCTGCCAGAGCAGAACCACTTACCAGAGCAGAACCTACCACTAACGCCATCAGGGTTTTTGTCATCTTAGTCTTCATCATCGATTCGATCCTTTTGTCTTTTAGCACTCACAACGGTGAGCTTTTCAGTCACAAACGGCGTGACTGTAGTTGTCGGCAATTCGTGCTTTTGCCATTGAACGTTGCAGCCATCGCGCCGCGTATTTTTTCGTCCTGTAGACATGAATGTAGTCGGTAATGAGGACTTCACCGGGGATGATGGTTGATTTGATGGATAAAGCAGCAAAAAAGAGAGGTTTTAGGAGGAGTCTGTAACTTGTTATGCTGGGCGGACCGGGAAAAAGGTCCGCCCAGGCGGGATTAATGCTCGCGGGTTTTGCGGAACACCACGTCAGGATAACGTTCCTGGGTAATATTCAGGTTCACCATGGTCGGTGCGATATAAGTGAGGTTGTCACCGCCATCAAGCGCCAGGTTGACCTCATTCTTACGCTGGAATTCATCGAACTTCTTCGCATCACTGCACTCCACCCAGCGGGCGGTAGAGACGTTGATCGCTTCGTAGATCGCTTCCACGTTGTATTCGCTTTTCAGACGCGAAACCACCACATCGAACTGCAGCACACCCACCGCACCCACGATCAGATCGTTGTTGTGTACCGGGCGGAACACCTGCACGGCGCCCTCTTCTGACAGCTGTACCAGCCCTTTCAGCAGCTGTTTCTGCTTCAGCGGGTCGCGCAGACGAATACGGCGGAACAGTTCCGGGGCGAAGTTCGGAATACCGGTGAACTTCATGTTCTCACCCTGGGTAAAGGTGTCACCAATCTGGATGGTGCCGTGGTTATGCAGACCGATAATATCGCCCGGATACGCTTCTTCAACGTGCGAACGGTCACCGGCCATAAAGGTCAGCGCATCGGCAATCACCACATCTTTCCCGGTACGAACCTGACGCAGTTTCATGCCTTTTTCATATTTACCGGACACCACGCGCATAAAGGCCACGCGGTCACGGTGTTTCGGGTCCATGTTGGCCTGGATCTTAAACACAAAGCCGGTAAATTTCTCGTCGGTGGCGGTTACAGTGCGCACATCGGTGTTGCGCGGCATCGGTGATGGCGCCCACTCCACCAGCCCATCCAGCATATGGTCAACGCCGAAGTTACCCAGCGCCGTACCAAAGAATACCGGGCTGAGTTTACCCGCAAGGAAAGCATCGCGGTCGAACTCATGGGAAGCGCCCTGCACCAGCTCCAGCTCATCGCGCAGCTGCGCCGCCAGGTCTTCACCAATCGCCGCGTCAAGTTCCGGGTTATCCAGCCCTTTGACGATGCGCACTTCCTGAATGGTATGACCCTTACCGCTCTGATAGAGGTAGACTTCATTTTTGTACAGGTGGTAAACGCCCTTGAACAGTTTGCCGCAGCCGATGGGCCAGGTGATCGGCGCACAGGCGATTTTCAGCTCGCTCTCAACTTCGTCCATCACTTCCATCGGGTCGCGGATGTCACGGTCAAGTTTGTTCATAAACGTCAGGATTGGCGTATCGCGCAGACGCGTGACTTCCATCAGCTTACGGGTACGATCTTCAACGCCTTTCGCGGTGTCAATCACCATCAGACAGCAGTCAACCGCCGTCAGCGTACGATAGGTATCTTCGGAGAAGTCTTCGTGCCCTGGGGTATCCAGCAGGTTGACCAGGCTACCACGGTAAGGGAACTGCATCACCGAGGTGGTGATCGAGATCCCACGCTGTTTTTCCATCTCCATCCAGTCAGATTTTGCATGCTGGTTAGAGCCACGGCCTTTTACCGTACCGGCGGTCTGAATAGCCTGTCCGAACAGCAGCACTTTTTCAGTGATGGTGGTTTTACCCGCATCCGGGTGAGAAATGATGGCAAAAGTGCGGCGACGAGCCACCTCTTGCATAAACGGTGCATTTGACATGAAGCTTCTTCTGGTTTGGCGCTGTGCCAGTGCACGGCAGAGCGCGTGCGACGGTTTTCACAGCCGATTAATCAATAATGGTCGGCATTTTCGCCTATCCCGGCGTCATACACAATGACTGACCGGCGCTTATTCAACCGAAAGCGTGCCCGCTGGCTCAGCGTCCTTCAGCGTGGCCGATGCAATGCCGCCCGTTCGGCTTCGCACGCGGCCCGGCAGCAGCAGCCCTCAAGGTGATCGTTCACCAGCCCCAGCGCCTGCATCAGCGAGTATGTGGTCACCGGTCCCACCCACGTCCAGCCACGTTTTTTCAGGGCTTTCGACATCGCGATCGCTTCAGGTGAGGTGTTTTGCGTTTGCCAGTAATGCAGGTCAATGCGCTGTGGGCGATCGGCGGCTGTCGGTTCAAACTGCCAGAACCAGGCTGCCAGTGACCCGGCTTCGGTCACCAGTTTCTCTGCACAGCGGGCGTTGTTAATCGCGGAGAGGATCTTGGCGCGGTTGCGAACAATACTTTTATCGGCCATCAGTCGCGTCACATCCTGCTCGTCATACTGCGCCACGCGAGAGAAATCGAAGCCATCGAACGCACGGCGAAAGTTTTCGCGCTTGTGATAAATCATCTGCCACGACATGCCGGAGTGAAAACTCTCCAGACAGACTTTTTCAAACAGCAGGCGGTCGCTCACCACTGGCCTGCCCCACTCGTTGTCGTGATAGTCAGGCATTGCCGCCTGCCAGGCACAACAGCGCCGTCCATCCGGGGTGGTGATCAGCCCATCCAGCTCAGAATGCACGTTGTCGGATGTCGCCATTCTCCCTCACCTTTTGATAAAAAGTGCTCGTTGAGGATAAACCTGCGGTGACAGAGAATGCTATATGTGAGTCGCATTAACCTGCATGGTCCATACTTTCAGACCATCGCGATCCCGTTACCATGAGAAAGGACCATTACGGCTATGAGTAATAACGACTATCAGCCAGCAAAAGTCTGGAGCGAAAATAAAGGTCTGGGTGGCACCTGGGGCAGCATCAACCGTCCGACCGCTGGCGCACGTTCTGAAGCCAGCCTGCCCGTCGGGAAACACCCGTTGCAGCTCTACTCTATGGGCACGCCGAACGGCCAGAAAGTGACGATCCTGCTGGAAGAGTTGCTGGCGCTGAACGTGCAGGGCGCGGAGTATGACGCGCATCTGATCCGCATCGGTGAGAGTGAGCAGTTCACCTCGGGTTTTGTTGCGGTTAACCCGAATTCGAAAATCCCAGCGCTGCTCGATACCACCACGGTTCCGGGCACCCGCGTGTTTGAATCCGGTGCGATCCTGCTGTATCTGGCGGAGAAATTCGGGCATTTCCTGCCGAAGGAGGTAGCGGGACGTACCGAAGTGCTGAACTGGTTATTCTGGCTACAGGGCGCGGCGCCTTATCTGGGTGGCGGCTTCGGGCATTTCTACCACTATGCCCCGGTCAAAATTGAATACGCCATTGACCGCTTCACCATGGAGGCCAAGCGTCAGCTCGATCTGCTGGATAAGCAACTGGCGCAGCATCGCTACATTGCCGGAGACGAATACAGCATTGCTGATATCGCCATCTGGCCGTGGTATGGCGCGCTGGTGCAGGGTTTGATGTATGAAGCCGCCGAGTTTATTGATGCGGCCTCCTACAAAAACCTGGTGCGCTGGACCACCGAAGTAGCACAGCGCCCGGCCGTCAAACGCGGCCGCATCGTTAACCGCACCTGGGGCGCGCCGGAAGAGCAGTTGCCTGAACGTCACGACGCGTCAGATTTCGAGAAGCTGGGGCTGTAAAATAAACGGGCCGATCGAAAAAAATGATCGGCACCTACGTGTAGGCGCGGACCTTCTTTTCCGGTCCGCCCGTTAAACTAATTTATCCTGAAGTTCCTTCAGCGACGTCACCTGCCAGGTCGGGTTGATCCCTTCTGGTTGGGCGCGGCCGTCGGCATTCAGCCAGCAGGTCGCCAGGCCTGCATTAATCCCGCCCAGAATATCTGAATCCGGGTTATCCCCCACCATCAGCACCCGCTCACGCGGCGGATTGCCCATCTGGGTGAGCGCATAGTCAAAAATCGCCGGATGCGGTTTGGCATATCCCACCTGCTCAGAAATCACCAGCAGATCGAACACGCCCAGGAAGCCGGTACGTTCCAGACGCGCCTGTTGTAACGCGGTAAAACCATTGGTGATAATGCCCATTTTCACCCGGCCCTTCAGCGCATTCAGCAGGTCGACAGCACCGGCCAGCGGCGTACAAATCTCGGCCATTGCGCTCAAAAAGCCACTGTTCAGCTCCTGAGCGTTAACATCCAGCTTTGCGGCCCAGCTCTCGAAACGCTGATGCTGTAACTGCAAGGCGCTGATCGCCCCATTCTGGTAATCCACCCACAGCGGCTTATTAATCGCCTGATAATCATCGTAATCGGCACGGTTAAACTGCACATCGTACTGCTGAAACAGACGCTGCAAACCGGCAAACGCATCGAAGTGAAATAACGTCTCGTCTGCGTCGAATAAAATCCAGTCCCAGTCTTTTAGCATCGGTCAGGTTCCCAGTTAAATAGTTAAAGCCATCATGATGGCGTCTTCTTTACCGTCTACCGTCGGATAATAGTTGCGGCGTATCGAGACTTCATTGAAATCCAGCTGCTCGTAAAGCGCAATAGCCGCCGTGTTAGACGCGCGCACTTCCAGCCACAGCGTCAGCACGCCGCGCTGTTCCAGCTCACTAATCAGATGCTGTAACAGCTGGCGGCCAAGGCCACGGCGCTGAAACGCCGGATCAACCGCCAGGTTAAACAGCGTGGCTTCATCCAGCACCACCTGCGTGATGGCAAACGCGGCCAGCACGCCGTCCACCGCCAGCCGGAAGTTCAGGTAACGCTCGCCCTGATTGCTGGAGAAGGTTTTTTCAGACCAGGGAAAAGCGTGGCTGCGCTGCTCAATGGCAAACGCCTGTTCAAGATCGTTCGTGGTGAGTAAAGAAATCTGATTCATGTTGGCAAATCTGCAGCCAGAGCGCCCGTTTGGCGTCGGCATTGTGATAAAGCTCCGCCAGCAAGGGCGAAGCCAGTTGAGTTCCGGCAAGGGGCACCGGGGCATCGAGTCCTAAACGCCAGCTGTTACAGCGGGCGTTATCGGGCAGCATCATCAGCTGGTCAGGGGTGAATATCTGCACCTGCGGCTCGTGCAGGTTCAGTGCGCGCAGCACGTCCATCACTAACGGATCGTTCAGCGCTGGGGGCGTTTCTGCCACAATCACCAGGCGGGTCTCTGCGGGCAAGGTCACCGCAATTTCCCCCTGCAAGGCACGCGGACGCCGCAGCGTATACTGCGTTATGCCCATTTGCTGTAATAACCAGTCACGTCTGGAAGACATCTTTTTTTCCTGTCTGGTCGCCTGATTGCGTCGCCATGCTAGCAAATTCGTCGAAACTGCGCCAACAAACGACTATAATCGCCGCTCTGATTTATAAGGAGCCATCGATGTCCGCATTTACCCCGGCCAGTGAAGTGATACTGCGCCATAGTGATGAGTTTACTGAACGCCGCGTGCTGTTTGCTGGTGACCTGCAGGATGACCTGCCCGCCCAGCTGGAAACGGCGCTGAGCCGGGTGCATACCCAGCAATACCATCACTGGCAGATCCTCAGCCGTGCCCTGGGGGAAAACGCCCATTATGGCCTGGTTGCCACCGGTGAGGTGACCGCCGACTGCGATACCCTGGTCTATTACTGGCCGAAGAACAAACCTGAAGCACAGTTCCAGTTGCAGAACCTGCTGTCGCTACTGCCTGTGGGCTGCGATATTTTCGTCATCGGTGAAAACCGCAGCGGCGTGCGCAGTGCAGAACAGATGCTGGAAGGCTGGGCAACAGTGACGAAGATCGACAGCGCCCGCCGCTGTGGTCTCTATCATGGCCGCCTGAATAAGCAACCCACCTTCGACGTTGACAGCTTCTGGGATGAATACCCGCTCGGCGATCTCACCATTAAAACGCTACCGGGCGTGTTCAGCCGCGATGCGCTGGATATTGGCAGCCAGCTGCTGCTCTCCACGCTTAAGCCGCACACCAAAGGCAAAGTGCTGGATATGGGCTGCGGCGCGGGCGTGATTGCTGCCCTGCTCGCCAGCCACTCGCCGAAAGTGCGCCTGACGCTGACCGACGTAAATGCGGCGGCGATTGAAGCCAGTAAAGCCACGCTGGCGGCGAACCAGCTGGAAGGTGAAGTGTTCGCCAGTAATGTCTACTCCGACATCCCGGGCCGCTTTGACATGATCCTCTCCAACCCACCGTTCCATGACGGCGTGCAGACCAGTCTGGATGCTGCACAGACGCTGATCCGCGGGGCGATCACTCACCTCAACACCGGTGGTGAGCTTAGGATCGTGGCAAACGCCTTCCTGCCTTACCCGCAGGTGCTGGACGAAACCTTCGGCAGCCACGAAGTGCTGTTGCAGAACGGGCGCTTCAAGGTTTACCGCGCCGTGAAAAGCCGTCCTCCGAAGAAATAACCCTCCGTGGCGTGCCGGATGATAGCAACGGGCGAGGCGTGCCTCGCCCCTACGATATCAGCCAGGGATCCGTAGGGGTCAGGCATGCCTGACCCACTTTCGTTGGTTTTCCAGGCTATTGTTTCAACAATAAGAAATAACTGTTGACGTACCTCGTAAAATCTCTAGAATGCGCCTCCGTGGTTGCGATATAACGTTGTTATGTTGCGGGTATGCGAAGGTGGCGGAATTGGTAGACGCGCTAGCTTCAGGTGTTAGTGTCTTAACGGACGTGAGGGTTCAAGTCCCTCTCTTCGCACCAAAAACCACGTTGTTCATATTACGCAGCATCTGCGCGAAGGTGGCGGAATTGGTAGACGCGCTAGCTTCAGGTGTTAGTGTCTTAACGGACGTGAGGGTTCAAGTCCCTCTCTTCGCACCAAATGCGGTGATATGAATAGATAGTTCAACAGGACGCGAAGGTGGCGGAATTGGTAGACGCGCTAGCTTCAGGTGTTAGTGTCTTAACGGACGTGAGGGTTCAAGTCCCTCTCTTCGCACCATGTTGAATCCCTCTGCAGTGACTCCCATGATATCGCCTTCATTCCCAACACAATAGAACACCTTCTGACGCCAAAAACACTCCCAGCTATTCGTTTATCAGCCCGAATTATCCTCATTTTCAGATCGTCGTAAAATTCACCGAAATCGCCGCCAGACCGCCAGCCAGTGCGATGCAGGAAGGCAGCAGCATATAGTGACGCAGACGCTTGTGAAACAGCATCACCACGGTTGCCAGAAACGCCACCACCATCAGCATACGCCACTCACTGAATGACAGCTCCATCAGCGCCACCAGCGGCATCATTGCGCAGGGAATCAGTACCCCCCACCCACTGTCCAGTCTTTTACCGATCATCGCGCTAACCCCACATAATGTTAAATGATAATGATTACCAATAGCATATGATAGTTTTTATCACTTTGCAGCAACATTGTTGAAACTTTGCCCCTGCGGATGACAGCCCCAGGATTAAGTGGTAAATTGGCAGCGATCACTATTCAGAAAAATCTAATAATAACGGCTCCAAACTATTCCAATTACGAGATATCATTCACGTCCGCGTGCCAGCACTTTGATATTTCAGGGCAGTCACGAGTAACTACAATGAAATTACAAAGCTACGATGAATTGCTTCACAGCAAGCATCGGCTATCGCTGATGCTATTTCTTTTTTTAAACACAGCTACCGCCATCTTTTGTCTGTTTAATGTTAATAGCCTTGCCGCTCCAATGGCCACGGTGCCATCTGCAGCCATCATAATATTGAGCATTACGTTACTCATATGGATGGTTTTAAAACCTTTAGGTCAATTTCCACTATTAAATATTGCCGCACTGCTGACAGGATTACTTTGGGCGTGGCAAATTGTATCGAAGTTTCACCAGAGCTTTTATTTTGATGGCAGCTATCTGCTGGTCGCTCTGGTCAGCGTATTCTTTATCAGTGCGATTGCGCTGGGCGATCACCTGTTCGCCTTCTGCCTGCATACCCTTCCGGCGTCGGTGACGGTGCTGGTGCTGGATCACGGCCAAAATACATTGGTTATCCTTTTTACCATCTTCCTGCCGTTGTTTGGTTTCACCCTGCACCACCTGATGCAGCGGCGGCGCGATATCTTTACCCGGCGCCTTGTCAGCCAGCTGTATCAAGAGAAAGAGACCTACAGTGACCTGAGCATGCTGGACCCGCTCACCGGACTGTATAACCGACGCGGACTGAAGAATCGTCTGGAGAATATTCTCGATAATCATGCCGGTAGCCACTTCGTCCTGCTGCTGGATATTGATCATTTCAAAGCTTATAACGACAACTATGGCCATGCGATGGGCGACCAGGCACTGGCACGCGTTTCGGTGGCTATCCGCGATGCCGTTCGGTCGCGCGATATCGTCACGCGCTACGGCGGTGAGGAGTTCCTGGTATTATTGACGAATGTTAATGAGTCGATTGCCATGAAGCTGGCAGAGCGTATTCGCCAGTATGTACTGGACCTGGAAATTCCTCATCGTTTTAATGATCGTGTGGCGACGCATGTCACCATTAGCGCCGGGATCGCCCCTCTGGTTGAAGATGACTTTGACAATGCTCTGGCCAATGCTGACCGCGCGTTATATCTGGCAAAAAACCAGGGCCGTAATACCATTCTCTCTCATATGGATATGGTAAAAAAACCGCTTAACCAGCCCGCCGATGTTGTTTAAAAAATGAAAACGGCCTTTTTTCGGGCCAATTCATTTTAAAAACTTAACCTTTTTTTTAATACAAACGCCCGCAAACCAGCCTTGAATTAAGGTATTGTCGCGAATTAAGTTTTTTAATGATTAATATCTTAGTTTATTCTCTCAGGGCGAATAGCTGATTTTCCGTTTTACAGACCGCTGACAATATGGCAATTTTATCTGCTTAAAAAGCAGGAGATAAGCATGAGTCTGGAGTCAGTACGGCAGTTTTTTGCCGATCGCGCACCCGAAATTGACATCATTGAACTGTCAGAAAGCACCGCCACCGTCGCCCTCGCCGCTGCCGCCCATCGGGTTGAACCGGGGCAGATTGCGAAAACCCTGTCACTCAAAGTGAAAGACCGCGTGGTATTGATTGTGACCCGTGGCGACGCCCGGCTGGATAACCGCAAACTCAAAGAAGCGCTGGGTGCCAAAGCCCGGATGCTGAACACCGATGAAGTGGTGAGCTGGACCGGACACCCGGTGGGCGGCGTCTGCCCGTTTGGTCTGGAAAATCCGCTGACGGTGTATTGCGATATCTCGCTCAGGGAATATCAGGAAGTCCTGCCCGCCGCAGGCGCTATCCACAGTGCAGTGCGTATCGCACCGGAATATATGGCACAGCTGACCGATGCCAAATGGGTGGATGTCTGCCAGCCCCCCGCTCTGTAAGTGCCAGGGGCAGGGATTGCCTTGCCCCTAAGCGCTGTCGGAAATCTTAACCCCGCGCGTTTCGCGGCCAAACGCCACAATCAGGCAGATCAACACCGCCACCGTTCCGGCAACAATGGCCATTGCCATCCCATAGTGATTACCGTTAGCCACGGCAATCTTCGATTGCAGCGTGGCATTGACCGACGCCACCAGATTACCCAATTGATAAACAAATCCTGGCAACACCGCGCGTGCGCTGGCTGGCACCAGTTCGGTTAACCAACCCGGCACCACACCCCACGCGCCCTGCACCATAAACTGCATCAGAAATGCGCCGATACCCACCATCCAGGAACCGCTGGAGAATGCCCACAATGGCAGCACAGGCAGCGCAAGGAAGGCCGCGATCATAATCGCTTTCTTACGGCCAATTTTCTCCGACAGTGAACCAAAGAAGATGCCACCGAGGATCGCCGCAATATTGTAGAAGATGGCAATAATGCTGACCGTGTGGGGATCAAAACCGTGCTGCACTTTCAGGTAGGTCGGGTAGAGATCCTGCGTGCCGTGGCTGAAAAAATTAAAGCAGGCCATCAGCAACACCAGATAAATGCACAGCTTCCAGTGACTTTTCAGCACCGGCAGCAACGCCACCGTCTCTTTACGCTCACGGGCAGCCAGCCACACCGGCGACTCCGGCACCTTAAAATAGATAAACGGCAGCAGCAGAATCGGCAGTGCGCCAATCAAAAACATGCCGCGCCAGCCCACCAGGCCGTAGCACAATCCAAAGACGATCGATGCCAGCAAGTACCCGCAGGGATAACCCGCCTGAAACACGCCGGACATCAGCCCACGAGAACGATCGGGAATGGTTTCCATCGCCAGCGATGATGCCACACCCCATACGCCGCCCATCGCCACGCCATAAACCACGCGGAATACCAGAAACCACGTCAGCGAGGGTGACCAGGCGGAGAGCAGTTCAAAGACCGTGAACGCAATGATATTGAGCATCAGGATCGGCCGGCGACCATACTTTTCCGCCAGACGGCCGAACAGTAGCGCCCCCACAGGCCGCACGGCCAGCGTCAGCATAATCGCCAGTGACACTTCGGTAATACTGACATGAAAGTTCGCCGCAATATCGCTGAGCACAAAGACCAGAATAAAGAAGTCAAATGCATCCAGCGTCCAGCTGCTAAAACTGGCGAACGCCACGTTGCGCTGGGTGGAAGTCCAGTTAAACATAGGAGGGAGTCCTGTCTTAAAGGTAAACAAGTTATGTTAATAATTTGTTTATAACATGTAAGCAGGACGTAGATTATGGCGCTTTTGTCAGGCTTCTCTTCAGACTGTAAAGGGCGATGTCATTGTGTTAACAGGCTAATAATTAGCCTGTTAATTAACATTTATCCACTATATGTCGCGGGCTATCATCGCCTGAAGCCCGACCTGCTGGCCGTATGACAGCTCCAGCGTATTGCCATCCGGATCCGCAAAGAACGCCCAGTATCCCACAGGAGAGGGGGAGGCAACCGGGGCTTTACGCAGGACCCCTTCTTCCTGAGCCATCACCACTTTAAGGTCAATCTCTTCGTGCGTAGCGCAGGCCACACCCAGATGGCCAAAGGGACCAAGTGGCGTATCTCTTCTGACAGCCGTCTGCACCAGCACCAGCGCAAATGGCCGGGAGAGGTCCGAAAGCCAGGCAACCGCTTGTGCTTCTGGCACCCCCGGCTGACGCTGATGTACCACCTGCATACCGGCATAACGCTGGTAGAAATCGATACTCTTTTGTAAGTCCTGCACTTCAAACGCTACATGGGTGAATCCCACATCATTAACGGCCATCGCCCGCTCCTTAGTCAGTCGTCAGAGCGAGTATCATGACGTGTCCGGCGGGCAGCAGGTGATCGTCAGTGCGGGCGGAAAGAGCGAAAGCACGGAAAGTGCTATAGACGGACATTAACCCGTCGTGGACGACCCTCTGTTCCGGTCGTCCTGTGCCGCAGATCTGAACCGGGGTGCAAACCATCAGCACGGGGCGATCGGAAAAGATGATCGCCCCCTACATCGCTCATACAGACAACAGGCTTACTGTTCAGAGACCAGCCGCACCATCTTCTGCCAGCCGCCATCCTGTGGCAGATATTTATTGCCATAAGTGGCGTTAGCAATGGGCTTCAGCACCCAATGGCCGTCCGCGTCTTTGACCAGCTCATTCGGCCAGGCACGGCAGCGATACATCTTCAGATCAACCGCCTGACTCAGCTGATAGTAGTGACCCTTTTCCGGTGTAAAACTGACGATGTTCACGCAACGATTCTTACCGCGATCGTAGCTGTGATACACCGTCGTTTTGCGCCCCGCATACACCGGCGTTTCGAAATAATCACTGGTGTAGGTGGCTTCTTTACCGCTGACCTTCGGCATGCCCTGGTCCTGCGTATTGCGCAGAACCCAGTTACTTTTACGGATCAGCCCGCCGCGCAGTTTGCCGTCCTCCATCTGATACAGGGCACTGCTCTCCGTACTGCCCATAATGCGCAGCCCGGCCACCTCCGCCTCTGCCGGCGGTGGCGTAAAAAACTCCTGCTGTGGCAGCAGGCTACAGCCACTGAGTAACAACACGCTCAGAGGGAATAGTTGTTGATAGTTCATTCACTGACTCCAGGATATCAGGTCCAGACTTCCTGCCCTTCCGGGGTGATCCACACCAGCCCGGCTGGCGCGTTGACCAGAAACCAGAACCCCGTTTCGTCGAGGTCATCCAGCTCATCGTCAGAATCGGGTTGCGGCCATGCATTCTCTAACTGCTGAAGCTGTTCCTGCAGTGTTCCAGACAGAAAGACGCCATCACTGGCTAGCCGGACCTGCCCGGCATTCAGCAACTGCTGCAACAGCCCAAAGAACAGCTCTTTTCTCAGTGCGCTATTGTCGGGAATAGTGCGGCACTCAACCTCAAGATGCTGCCAGAGTGCGCCGAGTGACAATCCTCGCGCACTGGCGATCACAGACTGGTAAAGACTTTCTCTGTTCACTGGAATTTCATCTCCACTTTTTTCCCTTTATTGATCGATGGCGTAATCACATCAATGGTCCATTTCGCCCCGGTCTGTCCGGTGGAATTGGAGAAATCCCTCAGGGTCATGGTACTGCCCGCATTTGCGCCACTGTTGACCTTAACGGAGTACAGAGTGCCTTTACCGGGGATGGTTTTCGCCGCTGGCAACACTTCCGCCCCGGATATCTGCTGGAAATAGGTCTTCACCTCAGCCTCAGAAGCCCCTTTAAAGACCGGTGCGCCGATACTGGTGGTTGGATCAGCCATGAATGTTTTCCCGTTCATCGACAGTGTGAAGTCTTTTGGCATAAGCGAGGCGTCATTATACATCGCCGCGAGATCGCTGATCTTATTTTGCGCCTGCTGCTGGAACACCATTCCGGTGGTTTTGGTGCTGAGATCGGTCGCCGTCTTATTGTTGTCGGCAATACGCTTCAGCGCCGCTGCCTCTTCCATGATATTCGCGTTAGTGGATGTTTTGGTCGATACGGCAGGTGTTTTCATGCTACCCGGCATATATACGCTGGCCAGCGATACCGTAATGGCGTGCAACTGCATTACCGTATCGTAGCGCTCCGCAATCTCGTCCCAGCTTTTCCCCGAATCCCTGGCGATAGCCGTAATGGCCCGGTCACGCGTGACGCTACCGGCATCCACGCCGGACATAATCGCGCTGGCATTAGCCGCATCCTGAGGGTACAGCTCGCTGTAAAGCAGACGTACGCTGACGCTTTCTCCGTAGCTGTCCAGCGCCTGCTGGGCTTTGCTTACCAGTGCAGTACAGGCTGCGCCCCCTTTATTTCCGTTGGTACAGACGTCTTTAATCGCCTGATCGCGGGCTTTATCTACCTTACGGGTGGCACTCAGTTCGTTTGCTTCTGCGGCATTTAACGTCCCCAGACGCTCTTTACGCTCCAGCACGGCCTTGCGTTCTGCTTCTCCGGCGCTGAGATAGTTATGCTCCATCGCATTCTTACCTGCATCATAGCCTTCTGAAGCCCCCTGACTATCACCGCTGCCCAACGCTCCCGCGAGGCCGGAGGCGATCAGGGCGAGGTTTTTAATCGTGCCTTTCTGCTGATCGCTCAGATCGCTGGTTGCCACGTCTGGATAAAGCGCTTTGTGGATCGTCCTGATCGCCAGCTCACCGCCGCCAGCACCCAGCGCCCCGGCCGCTGCATTCTGTCCGCTCATTTCGGCAACCACACCGCCGAGGATCGCATGCGCAAAGGCATTGGTGGCGATCTCTTCAGCCGTGGGGTTTTTCGGATCGGACAGCGTAAGATCTTTAATCACTCCGGCCATATAAGGCGCTGAAGCCTGTGCCAGCGCTTTACTCGCATCACCGCCAGCCAGCGCAGTAATCGCCGTCGCCGCTGCATTGGCTGCCATTTTGATTTTGCCGTCATCCTTGTAGTCGGCCATCATCTCTTTATAGCTGTCGCTGCCTTTTACCCGATCCCAGTAAACCTTCCGATCCTCTTTTGTGGCATCGGCCCCCGGTGATTCACCCGCGTCTTTAATACCGGCTTCCAGCGCCCAGTATTCGCGTTCAGCAATCGCCGTGCTGACAGTCTGGCTGGCCACCTGGCCAATCAGCTGCACTTTTTGCAAACGCTTCTGCTCTGCGGCCTTGTCAAAGATTGGGCTAAGCGTCTGGTTCGCATGCTCCACGTCACGGCTCAGCGTACTAACGTCCTGCTGCTGCGCATCGCCATTACGCACAATCAGCGTGCCATCCGACACCGCAGAGTAAGTGGTGCTCTCGCCGCTGCCGCTGGAGCGGGAGGCTGACATCGACTTCGGCGCCAGATTATCGCCAAGCTGCTCCGTCACCGTGCGCTTCACCGGCTGCTTATCGGCCGGGAGCGAGTCATCTTTTTTATCTTTGGTGGTGAACTCGGTGGTCAGACCGAGGCTGGCACCCGAGGTGGCATAATCGGCCTGGTTTTGAATATCACTAAAGCCCAGCGTGCCAGTATCCAGACGATTTTTCGCCGCCTCAGCCGTACTGCCGATCACCGCACCGTTGAGCTGGGTGTGATTACCGACCGTGACATCGTAGCCACCGTCTCCGGCGAAGATCCCGCTCTGCTCCTGCACGCTGTCGTAGTTGCTGTTGATCTTCTCATTGCTGATCGACAGGCTACCGCTGGCGGTCATGGAACCGAAGGTGAAGCTCAGACCTCCGCTGATATTCTGATCTTTCGACTTATAGTTATTGCTGTCCTGTTCGCTGGTGATGGTCAGATCGCGCCCGACATCAGCCACAATCCGATCGGCACTGACCTGTGCCCCGGTCAGGGTGGTATCACGCCCACTCAGCAAGGTCACCTTGTTGCCAGCATCCAGGGTGGTTTCGTTATGGGTCAGACCATCGCCATTTTCACTGCCTTTGCCTTTATTACCGTTGGCAAAGATACTGATCCCCCAGCCGCCGGAGCCTACCCCAATACTCGCGCCAACGGCACCGCCGCCGCTGCTTTTGCTGCTGCTGGAAATCTGCGTATTTTCTGCCGACAGCAGGCTGATATCGCGTGATGCTGACAGCAGCATCTCATTGCCTGCCTGCAACTGGCTCCCCTGCACGAGGATATCGCCATCCTGTGTCGTACCCTCGTTTCCGGTGGCGAAGATGTTCAGATCGCGCGATGCCTGGATGGCGCTGCCCGCTGAAGTCATCTGGTCACTCTGGCTTTCACTTTGTGCCTTTTGCATACCCAGAGACAGGCTGATACCGACAAAACTCTGATTGGTCGGATCCTGCAACGCACCGCGTACCGCCTGTGCCGCCTGATAACCGTCCAGCCCCGCTTTCACCTGTTGCAGGCGTGCCACACGGTCATCCGTCTTATCGGTTTCCATCTCAGAGATGGTTTTCGCGGTACTGAGCGCCGAGCCAACCGCACCGGACAGTGCCAGGGTCAGACCGCTGGAACGCGACTCGGTGGTGCTGTGTTTACTGGCGCTGTTCTCGACGGAGGCGATCTCCACATTTTTGCCGATCAGATTGATATCGTTACCAGAGATCACCTCCGATCCTTTGATTTTCAGATCGTTACCGGCAATCAGCGTGGTATCGCCGCTAACCGATCCCAGCTGGCTGCCCTGTGCCGTCAGGCCCGTGGTTTCATCGGTCGACTTGTTAAAGGTTGAACCAACGGTAAAACCAATGCCGCCGCTGCTCATCAGGCCGGATTTGGTTTTCTGCGTCATCGCCCAACCGTCACGGCTCTCCTCTGCGGTATCCACCGTCAGATTGTTGCCCGCTTTAGCGGTCAGGGTGTTTTCAGCCGCCACGTTACTGCCGCTGATGCCGAGGTCGTGCCCGGCCAACAGGGTAATCGCGCTCCCGCCCAGATTACTGGCGGTGGCATTATCTTGCGTAAACCCGGCACGCGTAGTGGTGGTATTGCTGGAGAGGAAGCCCGACCCTTTCACTTTCGAGGCCATATCCAGCGCCGACTGCTCACCGGCGGTGCCAATGGTTATATCGTTGCCTGCGGAGAGGCTCAGACTGTTCGCCGCATTGAGTGTGGCCGCAGCGGCCGCGAGGTTGTTCGCCGCCTGCACCGCTACATCGCCAGCCCCGGTGATCTCACTGCCCACCGCTTTACTGCTGCTCTGGCTCAGGTGGTTGTCTTTATCCCACACCACATTGTCGCTGCCGCCGGAGTTGACCGTCGTCAGATTGACATCGCGCCCGGCAACCACGGTGGTCTGGCTGTTTTCGCCCGCATTCACCACCTTCGCCCCCTGCACATTGACGTCGCGTACTGCCTGTAAGGCCAGCTTGCCGTCATCCTGCTGCACGTACATACCTGCCACGCGCGACACCGTATCGCGGCTGAAGCTGTTGCTGCCGTTGGTGCTTTCCGTATGGGTGGTTTGTGATACCAGGTTGAGATCGCGCCCGGCGCTGGCGACCAGCGAGGTCTGCGCCTGGATCGTACCGCCGTTGTTGGTCAGATCATTGTTCGCCAGCAGCTGAACGTTACCGCCGCTGATGATCCCGCCCACGTTAGTGATGTTCTCGCCGCTGATGCTCAGCAGCTGGGTAGCATTGACGCGGCCGGTATTCAGCATATTGCCGCTGACGCCCACCGCGATATTGCGCCCGGACAGCAGCGCACCGCTGCCATCGATATCGCCCTGCTTCACCTGTGCATAGACCTGCGGCACCAGCACGCTCTGACGGCTGCCGTCGGCCAGCGTGACGTCACGCGCCACCAGCCACACCATATCGCTGGTGATGTTCGCCATCTGGCTGGAGGTCAGCGCCACGCCCGGCACCAGATTAAAGGTTTGCCCGAAAGCGACCCCGGCTTCCATCAGCGCCTTGTACTGATCTTCATCGCTTTGATAGCCCGCCAGATAGCGCTCGCCGGTTAACGTCACCAGCTGTTCGCGCACCAGACGCTGCTCGTAGAAGCCATCGCCCAGACGTTTCTGGGTGATATCAGGATCGGAACGCAGCTGTGACAGCATAAAGTCAGAGCTGAGCCAGTTTTTCTGGTTGGTATAACGCGGATCGGTTTCGATCAGGTAGTTGCTGGAAGAGGACGGCAGCTGATTAAACAGGCTGTTCTCCGGCAGCGTGGTGTCCGGCACCTGAGAGCGGATCACCGTGGAATCGGTGCTGCCCGCAATCTCAATACGCTGACCGCCAGGCAGTGAAGCCAGATCGCCGCTGTTCAGTAACCCCAGGCTGAAACCGCTGAGGGCAGGCGAGCTGCTGTCCACCTGGGTGTTGCCTTTGGCTACGCTCGGCGACAGGGAAATGGACTGGATCTCATCCGGTGGCGTATACGGTGACGCATCGCTTTTCTGTTTATCGTGGCCTTTCTTGTGGATGCGATCCCACTCGATCACCTGCCCCACTTTCTGCACCAGCAGCGTCCCGGCCAGCTCCACGTTGTTCAGATTGGCATTGCTGACCAGCAGATCGCCCCCGGCAATAATGCGGCTCTTATCGTTGAGGGTGCTGTCGGCGTTGATCGCCAGCGTGCCGCCCGCGAGGATCTGCGCCGGATCGCTTTCGGTGATCTGCTCCTGCCAGGTGCTCTGGGTGTAAGCATACTGGTAGTAGTGATCCTGATTACACACCACGCCGCTAATGCAAATATGCTGCACTTCGTCATGATAGAAGCTGATGTCATAATCGCTGGTGCCGTAATGCACGCCGTTATTCAGCCCCACCACCATATATTCTTCTTTTTGCTCGTCCGAGAGATGCACCATCTCAGTGGCAAAGTGATCGTTAATATTGTTCAGGGTGGCGGTATTGATCAGCATATTGCCGTTGGATTCAATCGTCGCGCTGTGGTTGTTGATCGTCGTCGCCCGGCCGCTGGCGGCAGCGTTCTCATCCAGCTGACCGCCAATCGACATATCTCCATCGCTGTAGATCAGGCTGTGGGCGCTGTTGTTCAGCGTACCGACGCCAAGATCCAGGCGCTGACGGGCCGCAATCGTGGCTGCGCTCTCGCCTTCCGCCAGGTTATTCAGCTCACCGGTCTGGATCGCCAGATGATCGCCATAAATACGTCCGCTGCCGATATTGTTCAGCGTTCCGGCACGCAGCACCGTTTCCACACCGTCGATAATGCCACGGTTAGTCAGGCTGCTGCCGACATCCACGTGAGTGATCTGCCCGCTGATATCGCCGCTCTGCTGGTTGTTCAGGCTGGCGGCCGTTACCGCTAACTGCTGACCGGCATTGAGCTGCCCGGCGTTATCCAGCGCGCCCTGCACGTTGAGGTCGAGATTACCGTTCGCCAGCGTGCTGCCTGTATGACTGAAGTCACCGTTAACCGCCAGCTGCATATCCCCGAGGGAGAGCAACTGCCCGTTTCCGTTCACCGACTGGACGCCCGCGTTAAGGTTTTTCCCGGCAATCACCTTGCCGCCCTCATTATTCAGCGATCCTGCCTTCAGCGTTACGCCATCCATTGCGGCAATGCCGCCATTCTGGTTGTTCAGCGCCAGGCCCGCGCTGTCCAGATCCAACTGCTGGCCGACCATCGTTCCGCCAACGTTGTTAATGCCCTCGCTGCGCACCTGCACCTTGCCCGCCGACTCCAGGCGCCCGCCGTTATTGTCGAGCTGTGCGCTGGTCAGGGAGAGATCGCCGCTCAATGCGGAGATCATCCCGCGCTCGTTATTCAGCGCCCCACTTGATGCCAGCGTGACGTCCGATCCCGCGCTGCGGCTGTCGCTCAGGTCGATTTCTGCGGCCTGTACCTTGAGTTTTCCGGCGGCCAGATTCTGCCCGTTGCTCGCCAGTTTTCCGCTGCTGGTAAGCGTCAGATTGCCACTTTTCCCGACGCTGCCATCCACGTTCACACCGCCGCCAAACACCGCGTTTTTGCTGCTTTTCAGCTCTCCGGCGCTGGCATGCGTGTCGCGACTGGCAACAATCAGCCCGTCATTGTTCAACTCACCGCTTACGCTGGCCCGCGTATCGCGCCCGGCATACAGCGTGCCGCTGTTGTTCAGCGCACGGCCGCTGACCTGAATATCGTCGCTGGCGTTGACGGTGCCGCTGTTTTCAATATGCCCGTCAGCGCTGATGGTCACGCTACCGGCCTGCGCACCCAATGTTCCGGCGTTACGCACGCCGACGCCTTTCTCGGTGCCGATCAGCTGAATTTTCCCGGCATACATACCGCCAAGGTTTGCCACATCCAGCGCCAGCGTAGGCTTCACATCACTATCACTGTCCGCATTTTTACTGATGCTGGCACCGTCGGCGCTGACGCGGTTTTTCCCGGTGGTGACTTTCAGATCGTTGGCCCAGATGCCGCTGTTCACTTTCACCGACTGTGCAATCAGGTCGGTGTAGTCCTGGCGGCTGCTGTCCATCCCCGCGCCCTGCACCACAATTTCTCCGCCATTGACCTGATAGCCGGTCAGCTGGCCGTTCTGCATCATCGCTTTACCGGTGGTCAGCGTGGAGCGGTTCGCATTGATAAAACCGCAGCCGTCACAGGTGATCCCGGCGGGGTTCGCGATCACCACCTGGGCTTTTTTACCCGCCACTTCGATGTAGCCATTCAGCTTGCTGGGGTCGCGCGAATTCACCTCGTTGAGGATCACTTTGGCTTCACCGCGTGCCAGATACGGGTTAGCCGATACCCAGCCGCCCTGCTGCGTCTGCGTATTACGGTGGGAGTTATTGAGGATCACGCCCTTTTTATCGACGTCGAACTGGCTGTAAGTATTGCGTGATACGCCACCCGCGCTGGGCGCCTGAATATTCACCTGCGGCGTGCCGTTGGCCGTCTTGCCGATCATCGGTTGCTGGCCGGATGGCGCGCTGCCATCGGCGGCAATCCCTGCCGCCTGCGCCTGTGGTATTAATGCCACCATGCCCAG
This sequence comes from Erwinia sp. AnSW2-5, assembly GCF_045107195.1. Classification (NCBI taxonomy): domain Bacteria; kingdom Pseudomonadati; phylum Pseudomonadota; class Gammaproteobacteria; order Enterobacterales; family Erwiniaceae; genus Erwinia; species Erwinia sp. AnSW2-5. The sequence continues at coordinate 17,413 of NZ_JBJGXA010000039.1, read as the reverse complement.
CGCGCCGAGGGTAAAGAACGCCAGCGGGGTGAGCTGACCAATCAGCTGACTGAGCGTATGCCCTCCGCCGCTGACCGCCGGACCTTTACCCTGACCACGGCCGTTTTCAGCCACCACCATCAACAGGCCACGCGCCTTGTTGAAAATTACGCGATACAGATTCTTATTCACCTGGGTTCATCCCTTCCAGTTAATGGCTTGCCAGCGGGGTGTCGCGCTGCCAGCGTGCAAAATCCTGATGCGTGACCGCATCACCACGGAAATTCATGACGCGCAGACCGCGTTGCTCACCTTTGTGATACAGCGAGCGCATGCAGTGATGCGGAAACAACGTGCCGCCGACCAGGCGACGCAGTGCCTGCTGCTCGCCAAACGGCGCAATCCAGTCGCGGAGCCACAAACGGTCACCGCTGTTCCAGTCCCGCTCCTGAACGTGGATGCCGGGCTGCATGAGATAACGCTGCTCCGCTTCATCGTCCAGCCAGGCCCAGCTGAGGAAAAACACCGGCTTATCGTCACGCATCGCCAGCGCAAACTGCTGATGCTTGATTGCAGGCAGCAGCAGCGTAGGGAGCGCACTGAGGGGAATGTCGCGATGCTGCGCCGAATGCATCCATAACCAGACGCTGGCACCGAGCACTTCAGACTCGCTGAACCCGCTGCTCAGCAGCGGGGAAATCACCTGAAAACCATTAACGGGGATCGTCATATCAGTATTCCCAGCTCAGATTGAAACCGAGGGAGACCGGGCTGGTGCTGAAACCGTCCGGTTTGGAGAACGGCACGCCCGCAAACAGGTCGTACCCGGTCTTCAGCACATTACCGCGCAGGCCGATCACCCCGCCTGCCAGATGGTGGCCGGTCTGATAATCGATGCCGCCTTTCACTTCGCCATAGTCAGCGCCGAGGTAGAGCTCCTGGTTGGGTAACGGGGTTTGCCAGGCGATGTCGTTACGGACAAACCAGCCTTCATTGCCGTTCAGGGTGTATTCGCCGTCGAAGCCGCGCACCGTCCAGCGGTTACCGATGGACATCTGATCCTGCGGCGTGAGCGGAGAATGGGTCATCTGGCGCTGGAACTGCCCGTTATAGCGGAAGGACTGCCCCCACAGCTGGAACGGTGCATTTAGCTGTAAGGAGAGCTGAATAATCTTCGCCAGCCCGGTGCCTTCGCCATAGTTCTCTTCCGGTGCCGGTTGCGCGCCAAACCAGCGCGTACCGCGCTGATAGCTCACACCAGCATCCAGCGTGGCCTCGCCGATGTAGTGACGGTGCTGTAAACCGAGACGCCAGGCGGCGGTCTTACGACGCTGCTGATCAAGCTCGGTATCCTCGATATAGTTTCGCGACTCGCGCGTCATCACTTCATAAGTGAACGAGGTTTTCTGGCTGCCGCTGCGGTGCAGCACGCGCCCGAGCTGCAAATTCATGCTTTTGCTCTTACCTTTGTACTGGTAGTCAAAACCACTGCCCAGGCCCGACTGGTGGTAGTCGTAATCACTAAAAGTGACGCCCGTGGTCCAGTAGCCAAACGGCACGGAGTAGTGGATCAGGGTATTTTTGCTGCCTTTGTCGCCGCCCTGCTGTAAATCGTGACCGGCCGATACGTAAAACAGATCGCTGAGTGACAGAGGGTTATCGAGGTAGAGCGTCAGGCCGCCCTGATAGCGCCCGGTACTTTTGGTGCCGGAGTCATCCAGCGTGGCACCGAGCCGCCAGTGGCGCGACTGCTTCCAGCTGACGTTAATATCACTTTCGCCCGGCTGCTCACCGGGAACAATCTGCATATCCGCCTGCACGGTGGGCAGGCGCTGTAAGTTTTCCAGCCCCTGCTCAATATCACGCAGATCCAGCAGGTTCCCGGCGTGGGCTGGCATGGCGCTCCACAGCTGGACGTAGCGGTCGCTGTCTGGCGTCAGGCGGACATTGCGCACCTTGCCCGGCACCAGCACCAGCTTCAGGGTGCCGCTGTTAATATCCTGTGGCGGGGCCAGCACGCGGGCGGTCACGTAGCCGTGATCCACCAGACGGTTCTGCAAGGCACTCATCAGCAGGTTAATTCCCTTACCGCCGAGGCACTGTCCCTGCGCCTGATCGGCCAGCTTTTGCAGCGGCATCCAGTGCGGAAACGCTTCTCGCCCCTGTAACTCAATATGTTGCAGGGCAAAGCACGGCTGTTCGACGGGAAACTGAATGCGGCTGAAGAAGCTGCCCGGCGCCTGTAAACGGACGTCAGGCGCGGGTGGTGCCAGCTGACGTTCAGCGGCACGCTGACGTTCCTGCTGGCTAATGAATTGCTGATCGCCGATCGTGGCAGCGGCCACATTCGTGACATGAAACAGACTGATAATAACGGCCAAACTACTGAGACGAGCAGGAGTTATCCCGTCTTTTCCAGACGCAATCCGTAGCATAGTAATGCCCTGAGCAAGGTTTATTATTTAGACGATGTTGATGCCAGGTACTTTAACGATTTCTTATCCAGGATTGTTCCTAAACTTACATAATGCTTACAATTCGATGGTGATTAAAAACACGACAACATAAGGAAAATCTTAATAAAAAGCACAACAACAAAACAAAAAAATGATAAATACCAAACAGATAACCAGGTCATCGAGAAAAATACAAAAATGCACATAAGTCAAATTCACTACCGGGAATTAACTGGAAACAAGTAGAAATGGTTAAGATTATTCCTCAGTTATACAGCGCCAGCTGGACCTTAAATTGCCGCGATTAAAAACCGAAATAGAGATTACCTTTCCCCTGTTCCAATAAATTCAAGTACACTCCGAAACGTATTCCTGCTGAAAGAAAAGGCGTGTCACTGATCTCATTTTCTGCCTCCCGCAACCGCCTCGCCGCCTGGCTTGGCCTGCTGGCAATCCTGCTGCTGTTTATTGCTCCGGTGATCTCAAAATCACTGGCGCAGGCGCGTGGCAGTAACAGCATGATGATGATGCATCATGGGATGGCGATGGACATGTCTGAGATGCCGGAGATGCACCATGATATGGCCGCCACGCCCGATGGCGCTGTGCCACAGAAATACCATCCGATGTCGATGATGGATGACAGCGCCTGCGGTTACTGCGTGCTGCTGGTGCATCTGCCGCTGGACCTGATGACGCTGCCGCTGCTGTGGTCGACGTTACAGGCCGCCACTCAGCCGGACGTTCCGCTGTTTCAGCCGGTGGTGGCGCGTTTTGTTCCCCATTTCTTCCATCCCCGCGCCCCGCCTCTCGCCCTCACCGCACGCTTCAATTAACGATTGATCTGTGGGTTCCCCCGCAGCCCCTGCGAATGCCTGTAAAACAGGCTGATGGAAGAGACAATGTCAGAAAATATCCGACGTGCGACCACGCACGCCACCCGCACCCGCAGCACGCTGATCCCGCTGCTGCGTCGCCTGCATTTCTATATCGGGCTGTTTATCGCCCCGTTTATCTTTGTCGCAGCGCTGACCGGCACGCTGTATGTGCTGACGCCTCAGCTGGAAAATGTGCTGTATCAGTCACAGCTGTTTACCGCATCAACCGGAGCGGACCAGCCGATCTCCGCCCAAATCGCCACCGCCAATAACCTGATGGGACCCGAAGCGAAAATCGCCGCCGTGCGCCCCGCGCCTCATGCGGGTGAAACCACCCGTGTGATGTTTGCCAGCGCCGATCTCGGCCCGTCAGAAACCCGGGCCGTGTTTGTTGATCCCAGGACGCTGGAGATCCGTGGCGTGATGACGGTTTACGGCACCAGCGGCGTGCTGCCGTTCCGTACCTGGCTGGATTATCTGCACCGCAATCTGCTGCTGGGCGACGTTGGCCGCCATTACAGTGAACTGGCGGCGAGCTGGCTGTGGATTGCCGCGCTGGGCGGTGCCCTGTTGTGGGCCACCAGCCGCTCCCCGCGCCGTAAGCCCTTGCGCGCCAAGCCAACGCGCGCCCAGCGCCTGGCCGGGCAGCGCCACTGGCACACGACGCTGGGTCTGGCATTGCTGCTTGGGCTGGTGTTCTTCTCCGCCACCGGGCTGACCTGGTCGCGCTGGGCCGGGGATAATATCTCCCTGATGCGCAGCCATTTTGGCTGGATGACCCCCTCGGTGAATACCCTGCTGCATCCTGAACCCGAGATGATGGACATGCCGATGGATGAGCATGCGGAGCATAAGGGCCATACGATGATGATGCAGGATGCCGCTCCGGCCACGGTCACTGCGGCGCAGTTCGATGCCGTGCTGAGCGCCGCACGCGCGGCGGGGATTGATGCAGCCAAAGTGGAAATCCGTCCGTCATACCGGGCAGATAAAGCCTGGACGGTCAATGAGATTGACCGCAGCTGGCCGACGCAGGTCGACAGCGTGGCGATAGACCCGCAAAGCAACGCGGTGATTGATAAGGTGGAGTTCGCCAACTTTGGGCTGCTGGCCAAACTGACGCGCTGGGGCGTGGATGCCCATATGGGCGTGCTGTTCGGGGTGGTCAATCAGCTGGTGCTGGCGCTGTTCGGCGTTGGCCTGTGCGTGATGATTGTGATTGGCTATCGCATGTGGTGGCTGCGCCGTCCGCAGGGCGGGCAGATTTCCCCGCTGGATACGCTGCTGGGTTGCTGGCAGCCGTTATCGATTAGCGCGCGCTTTCTGCTGCTGGTGATCACATCAATTACGGCGGTCTGTTTACCCGTGATGGGGGTAAGTTTGCTGGCGCTGTTGGCCGTGGATATGTGGCGCTGGCGGCGCGCGGTGTACGCCTGACAGGCATAATCACGCGTCAGGGCTGACCATTTGTTCCGGTCAGCCCGTGCCGATGGCGAAATCCACGGGCTGGACTCTACGCCAACGGCTTCGCCAGATAACACTCAAGCATCGCCAGCAGCAGCTGGTTATCCACCGTCTGCAACACATGCACCGGGCTACCCTCCGGTTCACCGATAGCCACATCCACACGTAGCGGCCGACGGAAACGCCATGACTTACCGCGCGTGATCCCCGCGCGCAATTCCACATCGACAAAATAATCCGCCGCCGTGCTCACTCGCTGATTCAGCAACCAGGCCACCACCAGCGCATCGTGGATCCAGCAGCCCGGCAGATGACGGGTCTGAATCGAGTAATCAATCCACGGACGCAACGTCTCAGTGACAAAGCGTGCCAGCGGCGTATCAATCTGTGCAATACGGTTCAGATCCTGATGCGTCATCAGCGTCTGGCTGGTCACATCCATCGGCACCAGCGTGATATTGGCGCCGCTGGTCAGCACCTTGTGGGCCGCCTCAGGATCGATGCCGAAGTTGGTGTCTTTAATAAAATCATCCAGCGCAAACACACCGCCCATAATGGCGATTTCCTGCACCGCATCGGCCATTGCCGGGTAGCGCTCTAACGCCAGCGCCACGTTGGTCAGCGGACCAATCGCCACCAGGGTGATTTTTCCCGGATTCGCGCAAATCAGCTGGCCCATCGCATCCGCCGCTTCCCGTGCTGGCGCGGTAAAAGACTGCGGCTGACGTACGCCGCGCCACAGATGCGCCAGCTGGTTGCTGTGTACACGCTGATCTAACGCTTCGCGCCACGGCCCGGTCGGTTCGCATAACGCCGCATCCGCCCCTTTCACCACCGCCACCGACTGCCCGATGCGCTCCATCAGATCTTTCACCACGCTGTATCCCACCTGGCTTGGGGTGTTGCCCGCCACGGTGGTGATCAGCTCCAGCGAAATTTCCGGTGCGGCCAGCGCCAGTGCAATAGCCAGCCCGTCATCGACGTTGGCCCCCGTAATACCATTCCCCGGATCACAATCAATAATTAGTCGTTTCATATTGTTATCTTATTATCGGGCCAGCTTGCAGCCGCAGGACTCGCCAAGTTCAAGATGATGGGAGAACTCACTCAGCATGCTTTCTCCTTTCCACGCCGCCAGCATGTTGATAGCGGTCTTTGCCATCTCGTGCACTGGCTGACGAACGGTCGTCAGCGAAGGCACATGATAGGCAGATTGATCGGTGCCGTTAAAACAGACCAGCGCCAGCTGATCCGGCACGCGGATATGATGTTCAGACAAAGCACGAATGCAGCCAATGGCCTGCGCTTCGTTCGAGGCAAACAGTGCGCGCGGATATGTCGTGCCCTGCATCATGCGTTGGGCAGCCAGATAGCCACCCTCGCGGGTATAAGGAGTATGGAATATCCACTCCGGGCGTTCTTCTACGCCATAATCCGCCAGCGCATCACGCCAGCCTTGCAGACGATCCTGTGTATTGAGCATCTCTGCCGGGCCGCAGATAATACCGACATTCTGATAGCCGTGGCTCAACAGATGGGCCGTTACCTGACGCGATGCCTCACGTTCATCTACGCGGATCACATGCACCTGCAAACTGGGATCAACCCGATCGAGCATCACAAACGGGGTGCCGCTGGATTGCAGAAGATCAATGTAGGGATTGCGGTCGACGCTGATATAAAACAGGCCGTTCACCTGCTGACCCAACAGATTGTTGATCAGCTGTAGCTCGCGTTTACGGCTGTCACCGGCATCGCCCAGCAGCATCACCATATCGTTCGCCAGCGCCTGCTGTTGCAGCTCATGGGCCAGCGAGGCAATAAAAGCGTTGCCAATATTCGGCACCACCAGCCCGTAGGTTTTTGTGGTGCCGGAAGCCAGCGCACGCGCCACACTGTTCGGCCGGTAACCGGTACTTTTAATCGCCGCAAGGACGCGTTCGCGTGTTGTGGGCGCCACCGGTCGCGGGCCGTTATTGACGACGTAACTCACTACGGCAACGGATGTGCCGGCGGCTTTTGCCACATCAGCACGGGTAGCACGATGATGAATCTGTTTTGCCACAGGCACTCTTCCTTATAAACAAACAGTGTCTGACCGGATTAAATCCGGCCCGTGAGTCCCTGAGATATCGCCATCAAAACGGAAAACAGGCGGTAATGGAACCCGCCCTGTTTTCCACTATCGTCCGTGGTTAAATCGCATCTTCCGGTGCGTTAAGGTCGCGGCCACGCGTCTCCGGTGCCACAAACGTGGTGAGGAAACCAATGCTCGCCATCACCGCAAAATAGGTGGCAATCGGCCACCAGTGACCCGTCCAGGCCAGCAGTGCAGACGCCACCAGCGGTGCTGTACCACCGGAAAGAATCGACCCCAGCTCTTTGGCTGTCGCCATTTTGGTATAACGATGATGAACGCCAAACATCTCCACGCCCCAGGCCGCCTGCACGCCGAAGATCCCCAGCGATGCCAGCCCCATTCCTGTGACGATCGTGGCAATCACAATCGCCGGTTCACGCGAGTCCAGCAGCATAAAGGCCGGGAACGCATAGATGATCAGCAGCAGACAGAAGCAGCGATAGGTAATCCGGCGACCAAAACGGTCCGACAACCAGCCCGCCAGCGGGATAATCAGGAAGCCAAGCAGCGAGGCAATAAACACCGCCGTAGTCGCCACCGATTTATCCACTGCCAGCACTTTCACCACATAACCAATAATAAAACCTTGTGCTAAATAGGATGGGCCATTCTCACCGATACGCAAACCGACCATCGTCAGAAAGGCACGGCTACGACGCCAGAATCCACGGGTATCTTCCACCACGGGTGCGGCTGCCAGCACCTGCTCACGCTCGGCTTCCAGCTCGGCTTTTTTACGTTCAAATACCGGGGTTTCACGTAAGTGACGACGGATCCACAACGCCACCAGCGCAATCAGCGAACTGCACAGGAACGGAATACGCCAGCCCCACTCTTGCAGTGACTGTTGATCCATCTGCACCACCGCCAGCCAGACCAGCGATGCCAGCAGCGTGCCGCTGTTAGAACCCAAAGCAATAATGGAGGAGACCAGACCGCGACGCTGTGCCGGGGCATATTCGCCCAGCATCACCGTCCCGCCGGACAACTCGGCCCCCGCACCAAAGCCCTGACTAAAGCGTAGCAGCACCAGACACGCCGGTGCCCAAAGGCCAATAGAGGCATAGCTGGGGATAAGACCAATAAGAGTGGTGGAGGCGCCCATCAGGATGATGGTGGAGACCATGACGACTTTTCGGCCTTTACGGTCACCGAGCCAGCCAAAGAACAGTGCGCCAATCGGGCGGGCAATAAAGCCAACCGACCAGGTCGCGAAGGTAGAGAGGAGTGCCATTTCTGGCGTTGCTTCGGGGAAGAAGACATCACCGAAGATAATCCCGGCGGCCAGACCATATAATGCGAAGTCGGCATATTCCATTGCTGTGCCAAGCCAGCACGAGAAGGTTGCTCGCCAAAAATCCTTACGCCCTTCCGGGGTGGCTAAACGTTCATCTGCCGCCGAGTTGGCCGACATTGCAGTATCCTGTGCAACGCTTTGAGGTGTAGACATGAAAAATTCCCTGATGTGAGGAGTTTTATTCGGCGCCGTCCCTGGCACGCACTCCTCCGTCGGAGGAAAATTCGCCAGTGAACAGGCCGTGTTATAAAGCCATGACGAAAAGATCATTTACCCGCCAGTGACGAGTAAGTAAGGTTCCCTGGTGTTGGAACGCTATATTCGCTTTGCGCCGACGGTCTAAAATTGACCAATCGTATAAGTAACGCGAAACAAATTTGACCTTCACGTAGCTGCTAACCATCAAGCACCGTGAATTTTCACTACGCAGCTATTGTATCTACGCGTGTAGATAAATCAAGGCAACGAAACGGCAATAGTTAGATTTTCTTGACATTCAACACAACCAACCGCTCAGAAAATCAATAAAATCAATGAAATAAATCGTCCAAAAAACATGCGATTATTTTTCATTGTTGAAACAACGCACAAACTTAAGGCAAACGACGCAGAACACGGTTTCAACACCGACGTTTTAGCCCCTGAGTATTGCGAAGAGATGACAATCCGCCCATCAGCGTCAGGTTTGTGTTTGTCGGGGGGGATGGTTAAGCTGAAAAACACACTTAGAGCCTGGCCCGGTAGGCGTGCATTAATGGCAAATAAAATAGCCTGATGGGACAGGCTCTTATCAGGCGGGAAATCATGACCATTACCCTAATGCGCCACGGCAAACCCGATCACTCTCTGCCAGGCCGCCGCTCCTCACTGGCGATGGTGGAATGGTGCGAGGCTTACGATCTGGCCGAGATCTGCGACCTGCCACCAGAGCGCAGCCTGCGGCTGGCCGCAGAGGCGGATATTATTGTCACCAGCACGTTACCGCGAGCCATCTCGTCGCTGGCAAAACTTGGCAAGCAGGCAAACCGGAACGATGCAATCTATCGTGAAGTGGCGCTGCCGGTGATGCCGCTGGCCTTCCCTGCATTGTCGCCGCTGCTGTGGCTGCCGCTGCTGCGAGCGATGTGGCTGTTAGGTTACGCCGGAGAGGTGGAGTCTTACGCCGAGGCTAAACAGCGCGCCATTCTGGCTGCCGATCGGCTGATCGCCCTGGCCGCCGAAGGCAATGTGCTGCTGGTGGGTCACGGCATTATGAACAAGCTGATTGCGCGCCGTTTGCGCCATCTTGGCTGGCTGGGAGAGAAACACGCCAGCAGCCGTTACTGGAGCAGCGCGATTTATCATCCACCGGTGATTTAGCGGCGAAGGCGCATCAGAGCGGGTCTGGAGAGATAAGGGTTATGATTCAACCAGTTCAAAATATATCCATTTTACCTGGAAATGCATCATACACATGTTAAGCGCTGGATCGTGCCGCTGAGTTACATTATAATCCTGCGCCTCAGGCCCCATAGCTCAGTTGGTTAGAGCACGCGACTCATAATCGCTTGGTCGCTGGTTCAAGTCCAGCTGGGGCCACCAGATTTTACCTGTTAAATCAGGACATTAAGCCACTTCGAAAGGAGTGGCTTTTTTGTTTTCTAGTGGTCGGGTACATAACATATTAAAAAGCCCGCCATTACTGGCGGGCCGGAGACAAAATGAAACTCTCAGGGTTGTGCAAGTTCATGCGACAGCATCATGCACTGGCTGAATCACCAACTTTTTTCGGCTCAGGCGTCGAAAACTCATCAAATGATTTATAGGTTTCAGTATCGAAAAGTGATACGGCTTCAATCTGCTCCATAGGTATAACGTGCCGGAAATGATTAAAATTCAGCGGTTCAGAATCACCCGTAATATCTTTTTTTAGATAAAGATCATAGTACCGATGCTGCTCATGGTAGCGAAGCGTATCTTTATTTCGATACCCACTAATATAGGGGATGATCGCAAGATGCTGCGTTTCATGATGCTCCATTCTCGGCGCGGTAACATACCCTATGTAGACCTTTCTTGACTTTAGAGTAACAAAAATCAGTTTACCCTCATCAATCGCCTGAACGAGAAGCGCTTCAATACCATCCTGGGCAGCCATTTCTCTGTATGCTTTCTGGCGAACATCTTCGTCTTCCAGCGAACGCCTGGCGCTATTGCCCTGGCCAAGCGCGAGCAGCACCGCCATCATCAGTGAAAGTATGAAGAAAATCGGGTACGACATTATCTTAATGTCGGTCATCCATGAATAAAGATTGGCGTGAATATTAGGCCATATGAACCCCAGTAAATTGATAATCGCACTGAGGATTAGAAGGATAAGAAACAAGATAAAAATGACAGCAAAACCCTGAATGGCAAATTTACATCCATGCATCGCAACATAAAAGTAGGCATTCCAGCCATCGCTTCTGGCTAACTTGATACGGGATTGATAGTGATTTTGTGTGTACCAAAACCCGCATACAAGGACAACCATAATGATCAGAGGCCCCATCGATTATCCTTATCGTTTAGCAGCCAGTTCTTCCATTCGGGCACGCATTGAGTCGCGAACTTGCTGATTATTCATGTTCACCGTTGCCAATCCGTTAAGATCGGTAATGATTTTTCCGTTCCCTGAATTCCTGACATCATGATTGATAGCTTCCTGCATAATCTTACCCGGAACGGATAACATCTTTCTGAGAAGTTCAGTCATAAAAATCTCCTGATGATACAAGTGCCGCTGAGAGCGACATTTACAATGTATCTGCTACCTGATTATAGGACAGCAGGAATAGTATAAAACTCGATGAGGGTGACTTCTTAACCACTCTGCCAGTAATGATCAACCATTTCTAGCTTTCTTGATAGCTATCAGTCCCTTTTTAAGCTCAACATCAAGGGTCTCTTTGCAGAACCATGCCCATTATCAAACATGGTGTCAAAATGCGCAATTTAACGTTGCTCGAGCTAAGCAACTCCAAAAGATAATTGTGCATCCTTCCTCGTCCTTTAGTCCAAAGTAACTGGTTATACATACAGTATACAGTCATCATCCTCATGTGAAATCTTTTTTATCTTTCAAATGAATTGTTCGTAAAACCCCCAATAAACGTTGAGGGGATATTGGTATAGCAAAGGGGCGTGGACATACTGAATCGTTCTTCGATCCTCCTTCCCATTTTCTCTACCACCATTCGCTATCCCTCTCCTGGGTGGTGACGAATCACACAGTAATTGATAGGATACCTATTCACTTATCTATTCATCTATCTATTCATTGAGTGATTCAACATCATGCCTGATCGCTTCGATACGATACGTCAGTTGCTCAGTCAGGGACCAATGAAAGCACAGCAACTGATTGAAATAATGAACATTAGCCAGCCAACACTGTCTCGCGCATTGAAGGGGCTTGGCGACGATATTGTTCGATTCGGGGCGGGTCCCTCTATTCAATATGCCCTGCGCGACACCTGGCGAAGATTCAGATCTGCGCCTGTTTACCGCATCACCGATGAAGGCCGCGTTCAGCCTCTTGGCGAGCTGATTCCGGTTCGCCCGGACGGATTTGTGATGGTGCAGACCAACAACGTGAGCCTTTATAGCGACGGGCTGCCGTGGTGGCTGTTTGATATGCGGCCACAAGGGTATCTCGCGCGAGCCTGGGCATCGACGCATGCGGCCGGGCTGGGTCTGGCGGCGGATCCTGAGCAATGGTCAGATGCAGATGTGGTCAGGGCGTTGCTTGCACAGGGCCATGATGCAATTGGCAACCTGCTGATAGGGGAGCAGGCACGAGATCGTTTCCTGGAGATGCCAGCAACCCGCCCCGTTGATCGCGCCACAACGTATCCCGCGCTGGCCGTGGCGGCGGCTGCGGGTGAAGCACCGGGGTCATCTGCTGGCGGTGAACAGCCGAAATTCTGTACCTATACCGAACGTGGTCATGTATTAGTGAAATTCTCAGCACCGGACGATAACCCGGTGAGTGAACGCTGGCGCGACCTGCTACTGGCCGAACACCTGACGCTGAAAGTGCTGGGTGTGGAAACAGAGATCTTTGATTTTGCTGGTCAGCGCTTCCTTGAGATCCCGCGATTCGACCGCGTGGGCGAAATGGGCCGTATCGGCGTCTTCTCGCTGCGGGCACTTGATGCAGAGTTTGTCGGTAATGCCAGAGCCTCCTGGCCTGTTCTGGTCAACAGCCTTATTAAGGAGGGGCACGTCCATGCTGAGGCCGCCGTCGAGACAGCCCGGTTTTGGGCGTTCGGAGTACTGATTGGCAATACCGATATGCATCACGGAAATCTGTCATTTATCAGTCACCACGGCCGCCCGTATCAGCTCGCCCCCGCTTACGACGTTCTGCCGATGGCGTTCGCTCCCAAAGCGAGTGGCGCCATCGCAAACGCGCTTCGACCGGCGTCACTGCCGCAAGTGGTTAGCGGGGATATCTGGCAGGAAGCACTGGTCCTGGCGGAGAACTTCTTTGCTATAGCCATCAACTGCGACCGCTTCTCCGTCAGGTTCGCCCCCTGCCTTGAATCATTGCGCCATCACCTGGACGAGGCGAGATCGCGTATCGCCCGCCTGGGATAAAAACGATTCCAACGCCATTCATTTTTCGGACCAATATAGATCCAGGTATGCGGGATCAGATTGGATATGGGAATGTCTTGTACGTTTAGACTGTTTTATAAACAGAAAATGCTATGGTAATTGATGCACCCTCATGCCATCACCAAAACGTGACGGCACACAATTAATGACACAACCTAAATACGATAACATGGTGGAAATAGTATTCATCAGGACCTTTTAAAGGTATCAGCGGTAATATCATCCTGCCACTACGGCATAAAATAACCCGTGTGACCATATGGAGAACATCAACAATGATGATATTTTACTGGTCGAGAAGACAGCCCCTCCAGCCCGGCTGAACGACAGCGGCGGGATGATACTGAATAAGAAGATCGAACACTTACCCCAGGCTCCGAACTGAAATAAGCCATTGAAAAAAATAAAAAACCCTTAATAATGGGTTTTCTGCAACAGGCGAGGCATTTGATGAAAACTTACTTTGGTGGTGATTTTTTAACAAGGTTTTCACGGAATTCAATTAATGTTTTCTCTATTTTTTGCGTGGTTAACTATATTAGTGAATCAATGCATAATTATAGCCATTTTGTTTTTTTTATTATTTTTGGTTGCATTGGTGTGGGCTTTATCTTCTCATTGTTTAATATCAATATACAGGGTCGTAAAAATGAAAAAACTTAGTTTGAGAGAGGTTGAACATATTTCTGGCGCGGGTGGCGAGCAGATTGCTCTACTCGCTGACACTAAAGCTGAATGCATTCCAGCTTAAATTCGGGGGAGGAGGAACGCGTCGTTTTGTTCGTCATGACGTCACCTGTTTTATACCGAGGCAAGAATCGCACCTCAGTTCAGGTGACCTGATTGACGGTGCCCCTACTCCACCCGCACCACCACCTTCCCTTTCACCCGCCCGGTCTCAACATAAGCCAGCGCCTCGTTGATCTCCTCGAAGGGAAATACCCGGTCCACCAGCGGCTTAATCACCCCGGATGACACCAGCGCGCTAATCTCACTGAGTTGTTCCCCGCTCGCGCGCATAAAGACAAACGAATAGCGAATGCCGCGCCGTTTCGCCTGCCTGTTGATGCGGAAACTCAGCAGGCGCATCAACTGCTTCAGCCCCCAGGAGAGGCCCAGCTCCGTAGCAAACGCCGGGGTCGGCGGGCCGGAGATGGAAATCAGTTGGCCGCCGGGTTTCAGCACCTGTAGCGACTTCGTCAGTACATCACTGCCCAGGCTGTTCAGCACCACATCGTAGTCATGCAGGAGGGTGGCAAAATCCTGCTTTTTATAGTCAATCACCACATCGGCCCCCAGCGCCTTCACCCACGCCACATTGGCCGTGCTGGTGGTGGTGGCGACGAACGCGCCAAGATGTTTGGCAAGCTGGATGGCTATGGTGCCAACGCCGCCGGAACCCGCATGGATCAGCACCTTCTGGCCTTTTTTCAGCTTTGCTGCCTCCACCAGCACCTGCCAGGCCGTCAGGCTGACCAGCGGGAGGGAAGCCGCTTCTTCCATGCTGAGATTACCGGGGATTAACGCCAGATCGTGCTCGTTAACCGCAATATACTGCGCAAAGGTGCCAATTCGCTGCGCGTCGGGCCGCGCATAAACCGGGTCACCTGGGCGAAATCGGGTCACCTCAGGCCCGACGCTGACGACAACTCCCGCCACGTCGTTACCCAGAATCAAAGGCAGTTTATACGGCAGAACCAGCTTGAACTCGCCCTTACGGATTTTGGCATCCAGCAGATTCACGCCCGTTGCCTGCACCCGGATCAGGACGTCATCAGCCCGCAGTTCAGGTTCAGGTCTTTCAGCGATGTGCCCGCCGTTTTTGCTGCTGTAACCCTCAATAATAAAAGCTTTCATCACTGTTCAGACCTCGATGTTGGATGTGGCAAACGCGATCAGAACGGCAGGGATGGTGTTCATCGTTTGCTCTCTTTTGTGGTTTTTATAGATGACGATTATCATCATTGCGTTTTTAGATGATGTATGACATTTATAATAAATGTCAAACAACATTTAAAAACCACGAGGGCAATAGCATGAACTACACCACTTTTGGTCGTAACAGCGGTTTACGCGTTTCTACACTGGCACTGGGCACCGGAAACTTTGGCACTGGCTGGGGTTACGGTTCGGAAAGAGAAGAAGCAAAACAGGTCTTTGACCGCTACGTCGAGGCCGGTGGGAACTTTATTGATACCGCAGATGCTTACCAGTTTGGGCAGTCTGAGCAGTTAGTCGGGGAGTTTATCGCCGCCGAGCGCGATCGCTTCGTCGTCGCCACAAAATACACCTTAAGCGCCTCGCCAGAGCCAGGGGTTTCGCGCACCGGCAACAGCCGTAAAAATATGATCCAGTCGGTCGAAAACAGCCTGAAGCGACTGAAAACGGACCGTATTGATCTGCTGTGGGCGCATTTTGACGACCAGCTAACCCCACTGGAGGAGATTGTGCGTGCGTTCGACGATCTGGTGCGTGCAGGCAAGATCCAGTACGCCGGATTGTCCAATTTCCCCGCCTGGCGCATCGCCAGGGCAGACACCATCGCTGAACTGCGCGGCTGGTCGCGCATTGCCGGCATTCAGGTGGAATACAGCCTGGTGCAGCGCACCGCCGAACGGGAACTGCTGCCGATGGCTGAAGCACTCGGGCTGGCCGCAACACTCTGGTCACCGCTGGGGGGCGGTCTGCTCACGGGAAAATACCGTCAAAGCAAAGAAGGACGCCTAACCGGATTCGGCGGGCGCCTGGTGCATACCGAGCATGACACCACGCTGCTGGATACCGTTTTTGCCGTCGCCGGGGAGCTGAATGTCCTGCCGCTTCAGGTGGCCATCGCCTGGCTGCAAGACAAAGCCGCACGTTCCACAACCAGCCTGATACCTATCCTCGGTTCCCGTAATCTGGCGCAGTTAAACGATACGTTGCAGGCGCTGGATGTGAGGTTAGAGAAAGAGCAGATCGCCCGGCTGGATGCCATCAGCGCCATTTCTGCAGGCACGCCACACGATCAGATTGCCAGCACCCTGCCGGGAGCACAGGGCGGCGGTGAGTTTGTCACAGCCTGGCCGCGTGCCTGAGTGAATTATTGATGAAGGGCATCATCCATTGATGGTGTGAGACGCATCCCCTAAGATGATGCCCTCAAACAGCAGGAGAAGACGATGGCCCGGGTATCTAAACAGCAGATGGAACGCAACCGCGAGGAGATTATCAAGGTCTCTTCGCAGCTCTTCCGTGAGCGGGGAATAAACGGCGTCAGCGTCAATGATTTGATGGCCGCAGCCGGGTTAACGCACGGCGGTTTTTACGGACACTTTGATTCCAAAGATGAGCTGGCCGCCATCGCCAGCCGCAAGGCGTTTGACGATTCCGCTGCGCGCTGGCAGGCGATCGGTCAGCAATCCCGTCAACAGACGCTGCACACGCTGGCCGAACATTATCTCTCTCCCGCTCATCGGGATGGCGTACAGAATGGCTGTGCGATTACGGCGTTAGCCAGCGATATCGCCAGGGAAAGTGCGGATAAACCGGTGCGTGAAGTGTATCTCGACGGCGTGAAAGGCATGCTGGAAATTCTGGAGTCAGTTGCGGATAGTGAGGATGATGCGCAGCGCCGTCAGCATGCTCTGGTGCAGTTTTCCCTGCTGATCGGCGCGCTGACGCTGGCTCGTGCCACCTCCGGTGACAGCCTGTCAGATGAATTCCTGGCGGCCGCGAAGGAAGCGCTGCTGAACGCCGCCTCAACGTCAAAATCCAGGTCAACACCCAAACCGAAAACAACTCAGGATGCGTAGGGGCGGACCTTCTTTTTCGGTCCGCCCGTGATGTTGAGCAGGGCGCCGACCCGGCGTTACGGGGCGATCGGAAAAGATGATCGCCCCCTACGCAAGATCGCAATGGCGTCGGGGTTTTAAAATGCACAGCGAGCAACGGTTCTGCGGGGATGGGGCCAGACTGCCAGCCATTCATTTTTGTGGGGATCCCTCAGGAATAGCCCCCCTCCTTGTGGTATTGCCATCATTATGGCGAGCACAGCAGGCGTTAAAAAGCGGGAGTGAATCCCTCTCCCGGTCAGTGATCGGCCCTCATTTTGATGTTAAAATCCCGCCGCACAGCGAATAATTTAATGACATGGAAGATTTAAATGAAAAAGACCCTGGGCCTTGCCTTGCTTGCGGCCAGCTTTACCACTCACGCCGCATTCGTTCATCCTCTGGATTTCGATGGTTCCGCCGCACAGCAAAAAACCGTTATCGAATACATTCAGGCTAAAGTGAAGAAAGAGTACTGTGACGGTCCTCTTGATATGTGTCAGCCAACCACGTTACGCATGATGGAAAAACAGAACCTGAGTGCCTTTAAAACACTGACTAAGGCAGAGAATCGCCCGGTGCTGGATAAGGTGATTAAGGATTACTGTGAAGGGCCGATTTATATGTGTAATTACGGCACCCTCAAAATGATGTACCAGCAAAACCTGAAAGCCAGCGGTGAAAAGCTGACCTGGTAAACGATTAAAGAACGGGCCACCTTTGAACTGCACCCAAAAAGTTGG
>NZ_JBJGXA010000038.1:0-26438 GCF_045107195.1 Erwinia sp. AnSW2-5 | reverse complement strand
TAGAGGTAAAGCATGCCCGGCCCCTACAAAAACGCGGTAACCCTTAGAGGTAAAGCATGCCCGGCCCCTACAAAAAAAACGGTAACTCGTAGGGGCGAGGCATGCCTCGCCCGAATGCTTTCGCTGCAGGAGACACCATGACTTCGCAACCACCGTACCTCAGCTTTCACGGCATCAGTAAAACCTTCCCCGGCGTGAAGGCGCTCCAGGACATCAGTTTTGACTGCTATGCCGGGCAAGTGCATGCCCTGATGGGGGAAAACGGCGCCGGGAAATCGACGCTGCTCAAAATTCTTAGCGGCAGTTATCAGGCCAGCGGCGGTGAGATTCGCCTGCAGGGCCAGCCGGTTAATTTCCAGAACACCACCGATGCGCTCAACGCCGGGGTGGCGATTATTTATCAGGAACTCCATCTGGTGCCGGAAATGTCGGTGGCAGAAAACATCTTCTTAGGCCAGTTGCCACAGCGTGCCGGGCTGGTCAATCGCTCGCGCCTGCGCTCAGAAGCGGCGCGTCAGCTGAAAACGCTCGGCATGGATATTGACCCGGATATGCCGCTGAAATACCTCTCCCTAGGGCAGTGGCAGATGGTGGAAATTGCCAAAGCGTTAACGCGTGATGCGCAGGTTATCGCCTTTGATGAGCCGACCAGTTCGCTCTCGGCGCGGGAAATTGATCAGCTGTTCCGCGTGATCCGCCAGCTGCGTGCCGACGGCCGCGTGGTGCTGTATGTCTCCCATCGCATGGAGGAGATTTTTGCCCTCAGCGATGCCATCACGGTGTTTAAAGATGGCCGTTACGTGCGCACCTTTACCGATATGGCCACCACCGGCAACGATGAACTGGTGCAGGCGATGGTCGGGCGTGAAATCGGTGACATCTACGGTTACCGGCCGCGCACGCAGGGCGATGTGCGACTGAAGCTGGACAATGTGCAGGCCAAAGGCGTGCGCAGCCCGGTGTCATTCAGCGTGCGTGCAGGGGAAATTGTCGGGCTGTTTGGCCTGGTGGGGGCCGGGCGCAGTGAACTGATGAAAGGGCTGTTTGGTGCCACGCGCCTGATCGGCGGTGAACTGTGGCTGGATGGCAAAAAACTGCAGATTAAGGAGCCGATTGAAGCGATACGCGCCGGTATTATGCTATGCCCGGAAGATCGCAAGGCCGATGGCATCATCCCGGTGCATTCAGTCCGCGACAACATCAATATCAGCGCCAGACGCAATAACCTGAAGGCGGGCTGCCTGATCGACAAAAGCTGGGAAACCCGTAACGCCGGGGTGCATATCCGCTCGCTCAATATCAAAACCCCGTCGGCAGACCAGCTGATTATGAACCTCTCCGGGGGCAATCAGCAGAAGGCAATCCTTGGCCGCTGGCTGTCCGAAGAGATGAAAGTCATCCTGCTGGATGAACCGACGCGCGGCATTGACGTTGGTGCGAAAAACGAAATTTATCAGCTGATCTACGCGCTGGCCGACCAGGGGATTGCCGTGCTGTTTGCCTCCAGTGATCTGCCGGAAGTCATGGGGCTGGCCGACCGGATTCTGGTGATGCGGGAGGGCGAAATCGCCGGAGAGCTGGATCATAACGACGCCACAGAAGCACTGACGCTGAGTCTGGCGATGCCAAAAACCGCCAAACCTGCCACACACGTGGCCTGAATATGCAGGAGAAACCTATGTCAACAACCTCATCCGTTACACCCGCTGCGCCATCGCGCTTCAGTCTCAGCCGGGTCTGGGACAATTTCGGTATGCTGGTGGTGTTTGCCGCGCTGTTTATTGCCTGCACGGTGTTTGTGCCTAACTTCGGTTCCATCATCAATATGAAAGGCTTAGGGCTGGCGATGTCGATGTCCGGCATGGTGGCCTGCGGTATGCTGTTCTGCCTCGCCTCCGGCGACTTTGACCTGTCGGTCGCGTCAGTGATTGCCTGCGCCGGTGTGGTCTGTTCGGTGGTGATCAACATGACCGAAAGCCTGTGGATCGGGGTGCTCGCCGGGCTGTTACTCGGCGTGGCCTGCGGCTTCGTCAACGGTTTCGTGATTGCCAAACTGAAGATCAATGCGCTGATCACCACGCTGGCAACGATGCAGATCGTGCGCGGTCTGGCGTATATCTTTTCGGACGGTAAAGCGGTGGGTATCGAGGATGAGCGCTTCTTTGCCCTGGGATATGCCAGCTGGCTGGGCGTTCCCGCCCCGGTGTGGCTGACGATCATTACCCTGGCGCTGTTTGCCTTCCTGCTGAACAAAACCACCTTTGGCCGTAACACGCTGGCCATTGGCGGCAATGAAGAAGCGGCGCGTCTGGCCGGTGTGCCGGTGGTACGCACCCGCATCATCATCTTTATTCTTTCCGGCCTGGTGTCGGCGGCGGCCGGGATTATCCTGGCGTCGCGTATGACCAGCGGTCAGCCGATGACGTCACTGGGCTATGAGCTGATCGTCATCTCAGCCTGTGTGCTCGGCGGTGTTTCCCTGAAGGGCGGCATTGGTAAAATTTCTTATGTGGTGGCCGGGGTACTGATCCTCGGAACAGTGGAAAATGCGATGAATTTACTCAATATATCGCCTTTCTCACAGTACGTGGTACGCGGTTTGATATTGTTAGCAGCGGTGATTTTCGACCGTTACAAACAAAAAGCGAAAGCGGTCTGACAGGAGGCGTTATGTATCATCGTCTGGCGCCCGTGGCGCAATCTAACCCGCTACTTCCCGGCTATCCGTTTAGTGCCTGGCTGGTGGCGGGGCTGACGCCGATTAATGCGATGGGGCCGCTCGATTTCTTTATCGACCGCCCGCACGGCATGAAAGGCTACATTCTCAACCTGACCATCAAAGGGCGCGGGCGGGTGTTTGACGGTGAAGCGGCCTTCGATTGTGAACCTGGCGACCTGCTGCTGTTCCAGCCAAAAACGCCGCATTATTACGGGCGTCTGCCGGACAGCGACTGCTGGTATCACCGTTGGGTCTACTTCCGGCCGCGCGCTTACTGGAGTGACTGGCTGGAGTGGCAGGATGAAGCGCAGGGCGTGGGGCGTTTACGCCTGCCGGAGTCATTGCGCGGTGAATTTGACCGTCTGTTTGCCAATATCGAACATACCCATAACTCCGGCCGTCCGTTTGCCGAAGAGCTGGCAATGAACCTGCTGGAGCGCTTGCTGTTGCGGGCGGTGCAGGAAGATCCGCGCAGCCAGCAGCAGGTGCGCGATGCGCGTGTGGTGGAAGCCTGCCAGTATGTCACCAACAACCTGGCGGCTGAGGTGAAAATCGAAGAGGTGGCTAAGCATGTCTGTTTGTCACCGTCGCGGCTGGCGCATCTGTTCCGTGAGCAAATGGGGGTGAATCTGCTGCGCTGGCGTGAAGACCAGCGGGTGATCCGCGCTAAACTGCTGTTGCAGACCACGCAGGAACCGATAGCCAGCATTGGCCGTGAAGTGGGCTATGACGATCAGCTTTACTTCTCGCGCGTGTTCCGTAAACGGGCGGGTGTCAGCCCCAGTGACTTCCGTCGTCGCAGCCTGGATGCCCATGATGCGCTGGTTGCTCAGGAAACCTGGCATTTATCCCGACGTGCCCAGGAGGCGTAATCCGGTCAAATCCTTCTTGTGGTTAATGGGTTGATCGTATTAAATCAACGAGTAACCACGAGAGGGATTAAAATGAGTGACAAGATTCGAGTTGGCCTGGTCGGCTACGGCTTTGCCAGTAAAACCTTCCATGCTCCGCTGATTGCCGGCACCTCAGCGATGGAGCTGGCCGCCATTTCCAGCAGTGATGCGACCAAAGTCCATGCTGACTGGCCGTCAGTGCAGGTGGTGTCCGATCCTCAGACGCTGTTTGACGATCCCACGTTACAGCTGATTGTTATTCCTACCCCCAACGATACCCACTTCCCGTTAGCCAAAGCCGCGCTCACTGCCGGTAAGCACGTGGTGGTGGATAAGCCGTTTACCGTGACGTTGTCACAGGCGCGCGAGCTGGATGCCCTGGCGAAGGCCAAAGGTCTGCTGCTGTCGGTGTTCCATAACCGCCGCTGGGACAGTGATTTCCTGACGGTTAAAGCGCTGCTGGCAGAGGGCACGCTGGGTGATGTGCGTTATTTCGAGTCACACTTCGACCGTTTCCGCCCGCAGGTGCAGCAGCGCTGGCGTGAACAGAAAGTGCCGGGCAGCGGTATCTGGTACGATCTGGGGCCTCATGTTATCGACCAGGCTTTACAGCTGTTTGGTTCCCCGGTGGCGATCAATGTGGATACTGCCGAATTGCGTGCGGGTTCAGTGACGACCGACTACTTCCACGCCACGCTGATCTACCCACAGCGCCGCGTGGTGCTGCACGGCAGTATGCTGGTCGCCGCCGAGTCTGCGCGTTACCTTGTCCACGGCACCAAAGGCAGCTATGTGAAATATGGTCTCGACCCGCAGGAAGACAGCCTGAAGTCCGGTGCGCGACCGCCGCAGGAAGACTGGGGCTACGATATGCGTGACGGCGTCCTGACGCTGGCCGATGGGGATGTGATGGTAGAGAAAACGCTGCTGACTATTCCTGGCAACTATCCGGCGTACTATGCAGCGATCCGTGATGCGGTGAACGGCACAGGGGAAAATCCGGTGAAAGCGGAAGAGGCGATTCAGGTGATGGAGTTGATTGAGCTTGGCCTGCAATCAGCAGAAAAACGTCAGACAATGTCGTTGAAATAACGAGTTAATGGTGAGACGGGCTGACCGAAAAAGAGGGTCAGCCCCTACACGATCCCGTAGGGGTCGATCATCCTTTCCGATCGACCCGTTTTAACCGCTTACGCCGCCACGCGTCCGCGTACCGCCGCTTTCTCGGCATCGCTGAGGAACGCAATCTTCAATCCGTTCTCCTGCGCGGTGCGCATCTGCGCCAGGCTCAGACCCGCCGCTGGCGCTGCCACGCTGTACTCGTGACCAATCTCAATCCCCTGAACCGCCGGGTCATCCGTATTAATGGTGGCGAGGATACCGTGTTCCAGGAACGCTTTCAGCGGGTGACGCGCCAGTGAGGCGACGGTGCTGGTCTGAATGTTGGAAGTCAGGCAGGACTCTACGCCAATCCCGTGTTTCACCATAAAGTCCATCAGCGCCGGATCTTCCACCGCTTTTACGCCGTGACCAATACGCTCTGCACCCAGCTCACGGATCGCCTGCCAGATGCTTTCCGGCCCTGCGGCTTCCCCGGCGTGTACGGTGATGCGCAGACCGGCATCACGGGCGCGGGTAAAGTGGCTGAGGAACTGGCTGCCAGGGAAACCAAGTTCGTCCCCGGCAAGGTCCAGGGCGGTAATGCTGTCACGGTGTGCCAGCAGGCCGTTCAGCTCATTCAGGCAGGCTTCTTCGCCAAAGGTACGGCTCATAATGCCAATCAGACGCACATCAATGTTGTGCGTACTGCAACCCGCTTTAATCCCGTCGATCACGGCTTCAACCACACCTGCAATCGGCAGGTTGTGCGTCATTGCCATATAGCCGGGGGAGAAGCGCAGTTCAGCGTAGTGAATACCGGCACGTGCCGCATCCTGCACGTTTTCCAGCGCCACCCGGCGGCAGGCATCCAGAGAACCCAGCACTTTCACGCCCCAGTCCAGTTTATTGAGGAAACTGACCAGATCAGGCTCGGCTTCAATCACCTGCACATGCGGGCGCAGGGTTTCCAGCGTGCTGGCAGGTAACGTCAGATTAAACTCACGACCTAAATCGAGGATGGTTTGTGCGCGAATATTGCCGTCAAGATGGCGGTGAATGTCGGTGAGGGGAAGCTGGGAATCGATCATGTCGGCACTCTCTGTTTTTTTAATGAAGTGCGGAACATTATAAAAACTTATTGCGCAACTATGCCACTACATTGCGCAACAACAGGCGTTTGCCGCAATCAACTGCTGATTAATCAGGCTTTGAGGCACGGTTTGTCATATTTTTACTAAAGCCTTTTGAGATTTTGCCGAAAATAGCATCAGAAGTACCACTTTTACTGTGACGCTACGGCGTAAGACCAAGGGACTGAACGCAATGACGGTTATTTCTTCTGTTGGAAACCTGTCAGTGAATACGTTGCCAGGCGCAACGAAACTGGCCACCACCGCTGCGGCGGTAGACACGTTACAAACCACCGTTACCCCCTCAACCCTGGTGACCCTGGGGCAGGTTGTCACTGCCGCACCGGTTTATTCGCTGGCCAGTCTGCCCACCGTACCGTCTCAAGCGGATAATCAGGGCACCCTGAGCGTGAAAACCGCCAGCGGTGCGCTGGTTGAACTGTCGCAGGCGACGGATGGCTCAGGAATTCAGATCACGGTCAAACAGGGCAACCTGAGTGAGGCTGAACGCAGCGCCCTGGAAAAACTGTCGGACGGTTTTAATAAGGCGATGGAAGGGCTGACAGGGCAACCACCGCGTCTTGATCTCAGCGGGCTGACCACATTCAACAGTGCAGTACTGACCTCTGTCGACTTGAGCGCGAAGGTGACGGGAAATAACGCGATGACGCTCAATTTCCATGCCGACAACACTACGCGCTCGGTGAAATCCACCGGCACGCTCGGCACCATCGATATCAGCGTGGATATGAGCAAGCGCGCTATTCTCGGCAACGAAAGCCAGCAGCAGCGGGCACTGAGCCAGTATCTGAAGCAGTTTGACCGGGCGCAAAGCCGGGGCGA
Source organism: Erwinia sp. AnSW2-5 (assembly GCF_045107195.1). Taxonomy (NCBI): domain Bacteria; kingdom Pseudomonadati; phylum Pseudomonadota; class Gammaproteobacteria; order Enterobacterales; family Erwiniaceae; genus Erwinia; species Erwinia sp. AnSW2-5. The sequence continues at coordinate 19,752 of NZ_JBJGXA010000038.1, read as the reverse complement.
GGGCGACAGTACGCTGATGACCCTGTTCAAAGATGCCTTTACGGCGCTGAACAGCAATTACAGTACGACGCCCGCCGCCAACAGCAGACAGCAAACAACCTACATCTCACTGACGCGCTCGGATAAAAACATGCTGACCGGACTGGCGGATTTCACTGCCTCTGTAACGCAAACGCCGGGAACGCCGAACCCGATGCGGCTGAATGAGATCGACTCCTTCTCGTATCAGGTCTCGCAGGTCAGCCTTCTTACCGGCACCAGTGACCAGAACCGCAATATCACCCAGAAGCAGCAGTCGCATTTAACGGCCAGCTATCACAAATCGCTGGTCGCCGGGCTGCAGCTTAATCTGACGACCGATCGCAATTCGCAGAACTACGTCTACACGCAGATTGACGATAAGGCGGAAAGCACCACCGAGGTGCAGTATCGCAAAGGGGCGTTAGTGTCGGCCACGCTTGATCAGTCGGCCAGTACCTCTACGCGGGTGCAGAAGTATGTGAAAGGGTGGCTGGAGTCTGATACCACGACGCCGGAACAGACATCAAAAACCACCGACCTGCTTGAGAAGTTGCAGTCAGCCTGGGAAGCTGAGAATTCGCGGATATCCTTTGCCAACTATCTGCGTCAGCATACGCTGCCTGATTTCGGCGAAGATGTGTTGCTGAAGTCAGATCCTCAAACGCTGTAAATAAAACGGGCCGCAATAGCGGCCCGTTGATTGTCTTATCACAGTGATATGACTTACTGCGGCATACCGTCCGGTACCGCTCCGCCGCCCAGCATATAGCGGGAAAGGAACTGCTCCAGCGGCATCTTCTCACCGTTCATGGTGATCTGACCCGCACCATACTGCAGGCCGATGGTGATGTTATTATCCTGCTGCGTGGTCAGTTTGAACATCTGCCCCATTGCTGCCAGACCTTTCACCTGCTGGTCAGCCAGCTTCGTCGCATCTTCCTGACTGTAGCCTTCACCCATAGCGACATGCGTCATCATTTCGGTCGCCATTGGCATCGAAATAGCCAGTTTGGTATCCAGCGTTTTCAACACACTGTCCACTTGCTCACCCAGATTCTGCGCAGGAGCCGTAGCCGCAGACGGATCTTTGAACTGGGCATTCAGGGTGTAAGTGCTTTCCCCTTTGTCATTTTTCCAGCTAAACGGCGCAATGCTGATGGACGGATCGCCCTTCAACAGCAGCGACAGGTTAGCGGTGAGCATTTCACTGGCGCGCTGATGATACAGCTCAGGGTTTTCCTGTATCGCCGGATCGTTGGTCAGCGCATGCACCTGGCTGTTATAGGTTTCAGAGAAGGTCTTGACGGCTTTGCCATCGAAGCCATCCAGCTTAATCGCCAACTTGCCCTGACCAAAAGGCTGGCCCTGTAATTTCAGGCTGTCTAAGCTGTAGTCAATCAGGCCGGAAACACGGTTGTTGGTAGAGTCGAAACTGGACTTACCGTTCAGTCCTTCCGCGACCATTGCTTCTTTCCCTTCCACCGCTGCGCTCAGCTTTTTCAGATTGATGGTCTGATCGCCGATGCGAAGTCCTTCGGGGCTGAGGTGGGTATTGGCATCAATTTTCAGGCCGTTAATGGTAAACAGCACGGGCATATCCAGCTCGTTTTTGGTGGTCATCACCAGGCTGTCGATATCGCCGCTAAAGTTGACCTTATCGCCTTTATCATCGGCGCTCACCTTCAGAGTGCCGCCATTGAAGGCAAAACGCTCACCGGTCTGCGCATTACTGTAATCGGCGGGTAACAGGCGAATGTCTGAATCGGTTCCGCCGCCGTAGCCGATGCGGGTTTCAGCCTGCACGATGGACTGACCTTTGGTGATTTCAAACAGCTTTTTCACCACCTCGGTATTCTCCAGCTCGCTATGAACGGAGGCCATGCTCGGCATCAGGTTGAATTTTTTCAGCTGGGCCAGCGGGAAAGGGCCATGATCAATATTTTCACTGAAAATGATGCTCTGACCTGGCTTCAGAATAGAATTATCTTCGGTTTGTGAACTCGATTGTAAGACAAAGCGTGCATGGCTGCTGAACACGCCACGCTGGAAATCCTGATAGCTCAACTTCATGCGGCTTTCCGGTGCCGTGTTCTGGATTTGCGCATTAGCCTGCTGAACCAGCTGGTCCATGTTTTTTTCCAACTGCTTGCCAGTAAACCAGGCACCCGCAGTCCAGACCACGCCAAGAGCAATCACTACACCCACGGCAATCTTTGTTTTTTTCATCTGTTATAGCGTCCTTTTTCTGTTCACGAAGACGGGCTTACCCGTTCAGATCCTGCTGGTAACCCTTTGGCGATAAAAAACGCCATGACGGCGTTTTTGATAATTCCCGGATAATATTAGCAATTATGCTTGCTGACGTCAGCCGCAATTCGCCAGATCGTTATAGACACGGGCCACACGGCCAGCACCGCTTAGCGTCACAGGAGACTCACTGGCAGTGATCCATGCTGACTCACCTGCATTTAATGACAACGTCTGTTCGCCACAGTTCAATAGCGCTTCTCCATCAATACAGAAGATAATCGCTGCACTCTGCTGGCTGACGGTTAACGGAACGGCAGTCAGCGAGTGGATCGCAAAGGCGAAATCGTCCACCGGGATCGGGAAGTTGAGCGTTGCTCCCTGCTGTACCGGGGTGGTCAGCAGGCTGTCTGCCGGACGGGAATCAAAGCGCAGATTGTGCAGCAACTCCGGGACATCAATGTATTTTGGCGTTAATCCGGCACGCAGCACATTGTCTGAATTTGCCATGACCTCCAGCGCCACACCGTGCAGGTAGGCATGCGGTGTTTCGGCAAATAAAAACATGGCTTCAGACGGCTGTAACGTGATGACGTTTAGCAGCAGCGGGGCAAACAGGCCGCTGTCATCAGGATAAACGTCGGCGATCTCAGCGATGGTCTGCCAGGGTTCAATGGACTGGTTGGCGACGTTGGCCCGCAGGATATCCAGCGCGAGGGATTTCTCTTCATCCTGCATAGAGAGCAGGCTGGAAAACAGCGCCGCGAGTGACGTGCTGTCTGGCGTGTTCAGAAAATGGGCAATGGCCGGATGAGCGCCTGCGATCGGCTGCAGTAACGAGACGATTTCAGACAGCGGGCGGAAGCCGTTAATCGCTTTAAACGGCGTCAGCGCGTAGACCAGTTCCGGTTTATGATTGGCGTCTTTATAGTTTCGCGTGGCGGCATCCAGCGGAACACCGCTGGCATTTTCGCGTGCATAGCCAATTTCGGCCGCCGCTTTGCTCGGATGCACCTGAATCGACAGCGGCTGTTCAGCGCACAGTACCTTAAACAAAAAGGGTAGCTCGCCAAAACGCTGTGCCACTGCGGCGCCTAATTGCGCAGGCTGGTCAGCATCGATCACATCGCGAAGCGAGCGCGGTTTGCCGTCGACCCTGATTTGCGATGGGCTTTTCGGGTGCGCGCCCATCCATAATTCGGCCATCGGCTGCTGCGACGGATTACCGATCCCATACAGCTCTGTGAGGGCGGTTTTACTGCCCCATGCGTAATTTTGCAGCGAATTGATTAATTTTTGCATCATATATCCCTGGTTATTCACTGGTTACTCGCCATATTAAAGCAGAAAAGCACAGGGGAAAGACAATCGGGATGCAATAAACGCGAATGAGTCGCATAATCGTAACCTGGTGTATGTCAGACTATCGCCGCGCTTATTGATCTAAAGTATCTAATAAGCGCCAATAATATTCATATGTTTGTGCTCAAGGAGACAGAAATGGCTGCGAACCGCGTTGAAAAAGACTCAATGGGACCGATCGATGTCCCTGCCGACAAACTCTGGGGTGCGCAAACGCAGCGCTCTCTGGAACATTTCCGTATCTCCACTGAAAAAATGCCTGTCGAACTGGTGTATGCGCTGGCACTGACCAAGCGTGCGGCGGCAAAAGTCAATAATGACCTGGGTCTGTTACCGGATGACCGCACAGGCGCGATCATCAAGGCGGCCGATGAAGTGCTGGCCGACAAGCATCAGGGAGAGTTCCCGCTGGCGATCTGGCAGACCGGTTCTGGCACGCAAACCAATATGAATATGAACGAGGTGCTGGCGAACCGTGCCAGCGAGATCCTCGGTGGCGAGCGCGGCATGTCCCGCCTTGTGCATCCTAACGACGATGTGAACAAGAGCCAGAGTTCTAATGATGTCTTCCCGACGGCGATGCATGTGGCGGCGGTGGTGGCCGTGCAGGAACACCTGATCCCTGAGCTGAAAGTGCTGCAACAGACGCTGCATGAAAAAGCCGAAGCCTATAAAGATATCGTTAAAATCGGACGTACCCATCTGCAGGATGCCACACCGTTGACGCTCGGCCAGGAGATCTCCGGCTGGGTAGCGATGTTAAGCCACAGCCTGAAACATATTGAACAGAGTATTCCGCATGTGGCCGAGCTGGCACTGGGCGGCACGGCGGTTGGTACCGGCCTGAATACGCACCCGGAATACGCCGTCCGCGTTGCCAAAGAGCTGGCGGAGTTAACGAAACAGCCTTTTGTCACCGCACCGAATAAGTTCGAAGCGCTGGCCACCTGTGATTCGCTGGTGCATGCCCACGGTGCGTTGAAGGGCCTGGCGGCATCACTGATGAAAATCGCCAATGACGTGCGCTGGCTATCATCCGGTCCGCGCTGCGGCATCGGGGAACTCGCTATCCCGGAAAACGAGCCGGGCAGCTCCATCATGCCAGGCAAAGTGAACCCGACGCAGTGTGAAGCCATGACCATGCTGTGCTGCCAGGTGATGGGCAACGATGTGGCGGTCAATATTGGTGGGGCATCCGGTAACTTTGAGCTGAACGTATACCGACCGATGGTGATCCATAACTTCCTGCAATCGGTACGTCTGCTGGCGGATGGCATGGACAGCTTTAATCACCATTGCGCCATCGGTATTGAGCCAAATCGCGATCGTATTAGCCAGCTGTTGAATGAATCCCTGATGCTGGTGACGGCGCTGAATACCCATATTGGCTACGATAAAGCGGCTGAAATCGCCAAGAAAGCGCATAAAGAAGGGCTGACCTTGAAAGGGGCTGCCCTGAAGCTCGGATATCTGACGGAAGACGAGTTTGATGCCTGGGTGCGGCCGGAAGAGATGGTCGGCAGCATGAAGGTGTAAGTTCGTCTGTTAAAGGGGGCGACCTATGAGGTATCCCCCGTAAAACAAGACAGCCATTATTCGTAGTGGTCGACCATCCGTTTCGGTCGACCAGCACAGGCGACCTTCTTTCCCGGTCGCCTCGCTGCATCAATAACCCGGCTATACCTACACCAGACGGTCGGTATAAAGATGCAGACGTGGGATCAGTAAATAGAGCGGCTGGGCATCGGGTTTATAGCGATGGCTGACCTTAGCCGCATCATAGTTCAGCAACTCGCCCAGTTTCGGTACGCTATTGGCATCCTGGCACAGCACCAGCAGTGGAGAAGGGCAGGCCAGCTGGGTTTGTTTCTGATCGCTGCTGTTCCAGACGCGTGCAATCGGCTGCACTTTCACCGGGCGCTTAATCTTCAACGCTGCGCCAGCGGGCAGTGACTTCACCGCTTCGATTTCATCCGCCACGCGCTCGGCCCATTGCTCACGCGTCCAGGGCGCCACGGCACGTCCGGCTTTCAGGCTTTTTTGCAGCGTTGCCAGCATCTCATCGCGACGGATGTTTTTAATAATATGCTTATTGGCCCAGCCAAAACGGACGGAATCTGGCGCTTCAAGCAGAGTCAGCGAACGGTACGCGTTCAGGGTAATCAACCCGCGCAGATGGCGGTGGACAAACTCGAACCGCTCCTCGCTCGGCAGGCCAGATTCCACTGTGATGATCTGTTCCAGCCGCTGTTTCAGTTGATTAATCGAGGCGACCTGCTGGTGGAGCAGGGCAGACTGCGCAGTATCGGCTTCTAAACACACGGCACCAGGAAGCCGCACCGCCGCTTTAGTGCTCAGTTTTTCAGACTGGTGCTGCATAAACAGACGACCAAAATGCGTCAGCGAGCGCTGTAATGCCGCCTGCCCGGTTAGCTGGACCACCTTAACCTGCGTCAGGGGATCGTGCTCCTTGCCTTTTTCCACCTCGGGCAGTTCAAACACCCTGGCAGCCAGCAGACGCATACTCAGGATCTGCTGCTGTAACGCTGCCAGCTCCTGCTCCAGATCGGCCACACAGCGATGAAGCTGCTCAACAGTATCGTAATGACGCATTCCACCTCCATTAGTTACAACATACCAATGACTATAGCAGGAAAAAAACAGAGATGAACATCAGCCACGGTGTTTTTTGCGTCAGGCAGCAGAAAATGGGGAACTGTTTTTTGTCGTGGTCGACCCCTGAGGGATCCCCACAAATAGTGGCTGATATCCTGGCTTCAGGTCCGTGGCCAGTTTGAGTACGCCGGATCGGCAAAATCCGCATCCCTGCGGGCCTCGGCACGCGACGTCCTGTCGCGTGACGTCTGGCTTAACTCAAACTGGCCCCATCCCCGCAAGAGAGTGCTCGCTGTGAATGTTAAAACCCCGACGCCATTGCGATCTTGCGTAGGGGGCGATCATCTTTTCCGATCGCCCCGTCACTCCGGGTCGGCACCCTGCTCAATATCACGGGCAGACCGAAAAAAAGGGTCTGCCCCTACGCCCCCTGAGTTGTTTTCGGGTTGGGTGTTGACGTTGACCTGGGTCATCGAGCAGGCCAGCACCCCATGTCAGGTCCGTGTCATTGGCCGACCGGGAAAGCAGGTAGCTACAAGTCATGCAGGTCTTATTTTGTGGGGATTCATCAGGGGTCGACCATCTGTTTCGGTCGACCACTGGCGCGGCGCGGAATGGGACTATGGCCGGGATTTACAGTTTTCTGCCGTGTAAACGGCGTCCTGCCAGTAATGCCAGCACCAGCATCGCAGCAATAAACGCCGTAATACCGTGCCAGCCGAAATTATGCCAAAACACCCCGCCGAGCGTTCCGGCAACGCTGGACCCCAGATAATAACTGAACAGGTACAACGAAGAGGCCTGGCCTTTGGCGCGGCGCGCACGATGACCAATCCAGCCGCTGGCGACGGCATGTGCCGCAAAAAATCCGGCGGTAAACAGCATCATTCCCAACAGAATAAACCAGATATTGCTGGCAAGGGTGATCAGCAGACCGGTCAGCATCAGTGCGGTAGAGAACAGCAGTACCGGAGCACGACCATATTTAGCCGTCATCGCCCCCGCTTTCGGCGAACTCCACGAACCGGTGAGATAGACCACCGACAGCAGGCCGACAATCGCCTGATTCATCGAATATGGCGGTGCAAGCAGGCGATAGCCGATGTAGTTAAACAGGGTGACAAAAGCCCCCATCAGCAGGAAACCTTCGGCAAACAGCAGCGGCAAACCACTGTCACGCCAGTGCAGGCGGAAGTTAATCATCAGGCTGCGCGGTTTAAGCGAAGCCGGGCGGAAATGGCGCGAGGCGGGCAGAATTCTCCAGAACATCAGCGCGGCGGCCAGCGCACAACAGCCAATAGCCATCACCGCAATGCGCCAGCTGCTGAAATCGGTGATCACACCGCTCAGTAAGCGGCCGCTCATACCGCCAATCGAGTTTCCGCTGATATACAGCCCCATCGAGAACGCCACCATACTGGGGTGAATTTCTTCACTCAGGTAGGTCATCCCTACGGCGGCAACCCCGCTCAACGACAGGCCGGTTAGCGCACGCATCAGTAAAATTCCGTGCCAGCTGGTCATCGTCGCAGAAAGCAGGGTACAAATTGCGGCCAGCATCAGTGCCGTTACCATGACCGATTTACGCCCGATGGCATCTGATAATGGGCCGGTCACCAGCAATCCAAGCGCCAGCATCCCGGTCGAAATCGACAGGGAGATACTGCTGGCTGCCGGGGAAACGCCAAACTCCTGCGACAGCACCGGAAGGATCGGCTGTACGCAATAGAGCAGGGCAAAGGTCGCCAGCCCGGCTGAAAATAGCGCCAACGTGACGCGCATAAATTGAGGTGTACCACGTTTTATATAGAGATTTTTATCGACCACGGGTTGGTCGGTAATGGCAAGAGATGCACGGTCAGCAGAATACGGCGGTCTGACGGCATGGGATGAGCGGTTCACAACAGTTCCTTAAAGATATTCAGGGAGTTCACGTTGTAAAGGGTAAGAAAGTCAGATTATGATGTCTAATATATTAATAATCTCGAATGATACTTTTAAAATATGAATATCGAGCTGCGTCACCTTCGTTACTTTATCGCCGTGGCGGAGGAGCTGCATTTCGGCCGCGCCGCGCTGCGCCTGAATATTTCCCAGCCGCCGCTCAGCCAGCAGATCCAGATCCTTGAGCATGAAATAGGCGCACGTCTTTTCGCCCGCACCAACCGCAGCGTACAGCTGACAGCGGCCGGGCAGCAGTTCTTGCAGGATGCGCGTCTGGTGCTGCAACAGGTGGATCAGGCCGCCGACAAAGCCGCCCGGCTACATCGGGGTGATGAAGGCGAAATTCGTATTGGTTTTACGTCATCCGCACCGTTTATCACCGCCGTGTCCGATGCATTGTTCACCTTTCGTCAACGTTTCCCGGCGGTACATATCCAGATGCAGGAGATCAATACGCGCCAGCAACTGGCCCCGCTCGGCGATGGGCGGCTTGATTTGGGGGTGATGCGCAATACTCTTCTGCCGGAAAACCTCGATCATCAGCTGCTGCTGCGCGAACCCATGTATGCGCTGGTCCACCGCGCTCATCGTCTGGCGGACAGGACGCAGATTGCCCTGACCGATCTGGCGCAGGAGCCTTTTGTCTTCTTTGACCCGCAGGTGGGAACGGCGCTGTACGGTGAAATTTTGGGGCTACTTGGCCGCTATGATATCCAGCCCAATATCGCTCAGGAAGTGGGGGAAGCGATGACGATTATCGGCCTGGTGTCTACCGGATTGGGTGTTTCTATTCTCCCGGCATCCTTCCGACGCGTGCGTCTGAGCGATGTGGTGTGGATCCCGCTGGTTGAACAGGACGCACGTTCGGAGGTCTGGCTGGTGTGGTCAAAGCAGCGTGAGGTTCCGGCCGTTGTCGCCGCGATGATGAAGATGTTACTGCCGGAATAACCCGGCAATAGCGGAAAACATGAGCGTTCAGCGGCTGTTTATGTGCGGCAAATCACATATCGAATCAAATATTTGACGCCATCTGATAAGTGTTTCACCATGAGCGAAATGCTTTATTTTGAAGCGTGAAAATAACAGACAGCACCGCCTTTTTAGACTGGTGATAAGTGGGAGTGGGGTGTGATTGCGGATAGTCAGCCTGGTCATATTGACCAGATAAAACAGACTAATGCCGGAGCGGTGTACCGACTGATCGATCGGTTTGGTCCCATCTCGCGTATTGAGCTGTCCAAAAAGGCGCAACTGGCCCCGGCCAGCATCACAAAAATTGTGCGCGAAATGCTGGAAGCGCATCTGGTGCAGGAAACGGAATTTCAGGACCCTGGCAGTCGTGGACGTCCGGCTGTCGGCCTGGTGCTGGACACCCAGGCCTGGCACTTTCTTTCTGCCCGCATAGGTAATGGTGAGATCACCCTTGCGCTGCGCGACCTCAGCAGCAAAATGGTGGTTGAAGAGCAATTTCCCCTTCCTGCAGAGGCCGATCTGCCGCTGCTGACGCGTATCGTCCAGCAAGTTGACCAGTTCTTTATTCACCACCAGCATAAACTCGAACGCCTCACGGCCATTGCCATTACGCTGCCGGGCATCATGAACAGCCAGTCCGGTATTGTTCACCGTATGCCGTTTTATGACGTTGACGATATGCCGCTCGGCCCGGTGCTTGCCGAACACACCGGATTACCGGTGTATATTCAGCATGATATCTGTGCCTGGACGATGGCGGAGTCGCTGTTTGGCGCCTCACGCGATGCCAGCGATGTGCTTCAGGTGGTGATTGATCATAATGTGGGCGCCGGGGTGATTACCGGTGGGCGCCTGCTGCACGGTGGTCGCAGCTCGCTGGTTGAAATCGGTCATACCCAGGTCGATCCCTGGGGAAAACGCTGTTATTGCGGAAATCATGGCTGTCTGGAAACGGTGGCCAGCATTGACAATATGCTTGAGCTGGCGGCGCAGAGGATGCAGGCATCGATGAGATCTTCATTGCATAATCAGGCGCTGACCATCGATGCACTCTGTGAGGCGGCACTGGCCGGCGATCACATCGCCTGCGATGTCATCACCGGCGTGGGCAGCAGCGTAGGGCGTATTCTCGCCATTATGGTCAATCTCTTCCATCCACAAAAAATCCTGATTGGTTCCCCGCTTAATCAGGCGCAAAGCATTCTGTTTCCCGCTATCGTCAACTGCATTCGCCAGCAGGCATTACCGCGCTACAGTGCTGACCTCAAGGTCGAGCCTACTGAGTTTGTGAATATGGGCACCATGCCTGGTGCCGCGCTAGTGAAGGATGCCCTCTACAACGGCTCCTTATTAATCAAACTGCTACAAGGCTGATAAATCCACTAAATATTGCGCTAACGCAATCCCCGGCATCCGGCACTACCCTACAATTTTCGCTCATTCATCAAGTACGAAAATTCTCAATGAGGCCAGGCAGTGCCTGTCGGAGTCATCCCATGTTAAAACGTTTATTTGTCACCGGCACAGATACGGAAGTCGGTAAAACCGTGGTGTCGCGCGCGTTATTACAAAAGCTGGCAACGGGGAGTAAACAGGCCGTCGGATACAAACCCGTCGCTAAAAGCAGCAAGCAAACGGAAGAAGGGCCACGTAATAAAGATGCTCTGGTTTTGCAGGCATCCTCTTCAGTGCCGCTGCCTTACCATGCCATTAATCCGGTAACCTTACTGGAAGATGAGATCAGCACCAGTTGCACAACCATTAGCTATGCCGCGCTCAGTAGCGGCCTGCAAGCGCTGGATCAGCATGCGGATTATATCGTGGTGGAAGGGACGGGTGGCTGGCGCAGCCTGATGAATGATCTGCGCCCGCTGTCGGACTGGGTAGTGCAGGAGCAACTTCCGGTAGTACTGGTTGTGGGTATCAAACTGGGCTGCATCAGCCATGCATTGCTGACGGCGCAGGCGGTGATCAACGATGGGCTGCCGCTGTTAGGCTGGGTGGCGAACCGCATCAATCCGGGGCTGGCACATTACGCGGAAATTATTGATGTGCTGCGCGATAAAATCCCGGCTCCGCTGCTGGGTGAGTTGCCGTATCTGCCACGTGCCGAGAGCCGCGATCTGGCGCACTATCTGGATTTGACCGCGCTGGATCTTTAGCCTGTACGCGCCTGGCGGGCTGACCGAAACAGCGGGTCAGCCCTGCCGATCAGAATTCGTATCACTCATTGATTGAACTAAGAGAAATGGTCGATGCAAAAAACCATCGACATTAAGTGACGTTGTAACAAACAAGATTGAGCACAATTCGGAAACTGCTTTGTGAAATATCATGCACACTTTCAGGACGAGCGACAGAAAGGGGATGTATGACGGAACATATTGCGACACGAGTGACTCATCGTCACTGGATCCTGATCGCTTCAATGCTGGCGATGTTTATGGCCGCCATAGAAGTGACGATTGTGGCTACGGCCATGCCAACGATTATTGCCGAGCTGGGGGGCTTCTCTCAGTTTGGCTGGGTGTTTTCTATCTATCTGCTCACCCAGGCGGTCAGCGTGCCGATCTACGGCCGACTGGCGGATCTCTGGGGCAGAAAGCGCATGTTTTTTATCGGCACCGGGCTGTTCCTCATCGGTTCTGTGTTGTGTGGCTTCGCCACTAATATGGGCTGGCTGATCCTGTTCCGCGCGTTCCAGGGGCTGGGGGCTGGGGCCATTATGCCGCTGACCTCAACGATTATTGCCGATGTCTATCCGCCAAAAGAGCGTGCGGGCGTACAGGGCTGGCTGTCGAGCGTATGGGGCATTGCGGCGATTGTCGGGCCGCTGACCGGGGCCTGGCTGGTGCAGCACTTTAACTGGGCGTTGATCTTCTGGGTCAATGTGCCCATCGGCATTGTGTCGATGCTGCTGCTGGCGCGTTTCTTCCCTGAATCGAAAGAACGCAGCCCGCATCGGCTCAATCTGGCAGGCAGTGCATGGCTGATGCTGACGGTCAGCGCATTGCTGGTGGCGCTGTTGCAGGCGGAAGCGCTTGGCACAACGTTTGTCGTCGCACTGCTGATACTGGCCGTGCTGGCCGGGACCGCGCTGCTGCGGCACGAGCGTCGGGCCAGCGAACCGCTGTTTCCGCTGGCGATCTGGCGCAGCCGCACACTGCTGGCGGGTAACGCGGGAAATCTGCTGATTGGTGCGGCGATGATGGGCATCAGTGCCTTTCTGCCCACCTGGATCCAGGGGGTTAATGGCGGAACGCCGCTTCAGGCGGGCAGCGCGCTGGCGATGATGTCGATTGGCTGGCCGCTGGCCAGTACGCTCAGCGGGCGTCTGATGCAGCGCACATCGTACCGATTCACCGCGCTGCTTGGCTCCGTCTTGCTGATCGTCGGTACCGGATTGTTACTGACGCTGCATCGGGAAAGCCCGGTCTGGCACGCCGGGCTGTTTGCTTTTGTCATTGGCACCGGCATGGGCATGACCAGCACCACGTTCCTGATCGCAGTCCAGAACACCGCCGACTTTGCCATTCGCGGCATTTGCACCGCCTCGATTATGTTCAGTCGTATGCTGGGGTCGGCGCTGGGAACCGCGGTGATGGGCGCGGTGCTGAATTACAATTTGCTGCTGCGGTTGCCTGGCGATAACGATCCGGTACAACAGGTGATGTCACACGTTCAGCGACAGCAGATTGATGCCGCCACTCTGGAGGTGATGCTGAGTGAAATTGCGCATTCGCTGCACTGGGTGTTTGCGGTATCGACGGTGATTGCGGTGATGAGCCTGGTGATTGCGCGTTTTGTACCGGCGGTGAAGCCGCACTAGCGGTAAAGCGGGGCGACCCTGTATCGACTGCGCCCCATTAGATAGAAAGCCATCAAATCAGATTGAAACGCGCATCCGGCTGATGGGCGGCGGGCAGCGGCGTCAGATCGTTCATTTCGCTGAGGATGCGCTCAATGGTGTTACAGAGAGCATCCAGTGGCAGATCGTTCGCGGCCGTGCCGAAAGGATCTTCCAGCTCTTCAGCCAGCGATTCCAGCGACAGAAAGGTGTAAGAGATAAACACCGATACCAGCGGCGTCATATAGTGCAGGTCCGCCACCAGTGCGAACGGCAACAGGGTACAGAACAGATAGACAGTGCGATGCACAATCAGGCTGTAGGCAAACGGGATCGGCGTATTACTGATACGTTCGCAGCCGCCGAGAATATGCGCCAGCTCATTAAGGTTTGCATCCATACCGTTATACAGCAGGTCGGAAATCGCCCCTTCATCCCGTCTGTCCGCCAGCCATGCCCCCATACACAACAGCAACCGGTTGGCGCGAAACGGACTTGCCAGCACCTGTTCGCGCACGCTTTCTGGCGCCAGCCGACGGATATCTTCGCTGGCATCCGACCCGCGTAGCTGATGTTTCAGGCTCCAGCTAAACGCCATCAGCAGACCACCCCATTCGCGTATTGCTGCCGGGTCACGCCGCAAGGCGCCTTTCGCCTGGCGCAACAGGGAACGCTGAGCGATCAGCAATCCTCCCCACAGCGTCCGGGCTTCAACAAATCGTGCGTAGCTGGCGCTGTTACGGAAACCAAGGAAGATAGCAATCGCCACGCCGAGCAGGCTGAAGGGCGCGGTCGTCAGGCGAATGCCCAGCGCTTCGTACCACTGAAAGCAGATCACGGCGAAGATGGCCATCATCAGATTCAGGCTGAGGCGGAACAGGATTTTTGATAACACCGCGCCGTGCCAGGAGAACAGGCGCGGGAACCAGTGTTGATAGGGGCGAACGATCATAGCGAAGGTATCCGAATAAGGTACAGGCAAACAACATTTGTATAACCAAAGTGCCACATCATACGCCTCTGCCCGATGCAGGAAAATGAGAACTTCTTGCCACACCGGCAACGGGGCGTCACCTGATTTGCCATAAAGCGGCATTACAAAGCGGATATTGGTATTTAAATCCATCGGGGTTTTATGAAAATCTGGCGTCATATTCCATCGAACAGGGAGCAACACCCATGAGCCAGAACACCCCACAACGGATTAAACTCGGCCTGATGTTACAGGGCGCAGGTGGCTTTATGAACGCCTGGCGGCATCGCAGCGTGCCCGCCGACGCCAGTGTTAACGTCAACTGGTATCACCAGCTAGCGCATCAGGCGGAAGAGGCCGGGCTGGATTTTCTGTTTGTTGCCGACGGCCTGCATATTAACGAAAAGTCACTGCCGCACTTCCTGAACCGCTTTGAGCCGGTTGCGCTGCTGTCGTCGCTGGCGGCGGTTACCCGACGTATCGGACTGGCGGGAACCATCTCTACCTCTTACAGCGATCCCTTTACCGTGGCACGCCAGCTGGCATCGCTCGATCTGTTGAGTAACGGTCGCGCGGGCTGGAATGTGGTGACCTCGCCGCTGGCGGGATCGGCGCGTAACTTTGGTAAAGATCATCCTGAACACGGGCAGCGTTATCAGATTGCCCGTGAGTATATCGAGGTGGTGCAGGGCTTGTGGGATTCCTGGGAAGAGGGCGCGTTTATTCGCGACCAGCAGAGCGGCGAGTTCTTTGATGCGCAGAAACTGCATAAACTCAATCATCAGGGTGAACACTTCTCGGTAGAAGGCCCGCTGAATATTCAGCGTTCCTCTCAGGGCCAGCCGGTGATTTTCCAGGCGGGCGCCTCGGAGTCGGGCATTCGTCTGGCGGCGGCGTCGGCGGATGCGGTGTTCACCAATGCCCGCTCGCTGGAAGAGGCACAAGCCTATGCGGCGCAGCTCAATCAGCAGGTGAAGCAGCAGGGACGAGATCCGGTGGGGATTTTCCCCGGTATCAACCCGATTGTCGGCGCAACGGAGCAGGAAGCGGAAGAGAAGTACCGCTATCTGCTGTCGCTGCTGTCACTGGAGCAGGCGCTGAACTACCTTGGTCGCTTCTTCGACCATCACGATTTCAGCCAGTACGATCCTGATGGTCCGTTCCCTGAACTGGGCAGCCTGGGGGAAAACAGTTTCCGCTCCACCACCGATCAGATCAAACGCCTGGCACTAGAAGAAAAGCTGACGCTGCGTGAAGTCGCTTTCCGCACCACGCTGCCAAAAGGCGAGTTCTTCGGCACGCCGGAACAGGTGGCCGATACCTTTATTCGCTGGGTGGAACAGGGCGGAGCCAGTGGCTTTATTATCTGCGGCCCGGTGCTGAATGAAGCGCTGGAGGATGTGGTGCGCTATGTGCTGCCGATCCTCGAAGCGCGCGGTTACTGGCATCAGGATGACAGCAGCACGCTGCGCGAGCGTCTGGATATTCCTGCACGGCCGAACCGTTACAGCGAATCGCGCCGGGAACTCAGCCCAGAAATCTAATCCGTCATGACAAGTTATTTCCTAAAGGATAAACTACGCTAATCAATGTATTGGCGGGAAATGGCATGAGCGGATCTCAGGCAAAAAAGAAAAAAGGCAGCGGGGCTGCAGGCGGAAGCGGTAATGATATTGGCTCCGGCTATGCAGCCTCTCTTGCTGCATGGGCTGCGGTGAATATGCTCGGCAAGTATGCTGACCTGCCTTGGGGGCTTTCTCAGGACTGCTGCATCACGTGCATCACCTGCCAGTCATCGCTCGCCGAAATTGATGATATTGTCCTGCAGTTGTCGACGGGCGGCCGGGTGTGTTTTCAGGCTAAACATGCGCTGAAAAAGGGCAAGGAGTTTGAGAAAGCGGTCGCTCAACTGGTTGGGGAGTTTCACTCATCTTCTTTTAACCACGGCGAAGATCGTTTGATTATCGCGACCGATCACTATGCCTCGGCCATTATTCGCGATCATCTGACACGAATTTTAAACCGCTGTAAAATGCCTGACTTCACCCCCGCTAAACTTCATGACGTCGTCAGCGAGTTTGTGTCTGAGGATGAAATCAACGTCTGGCAGTATTTCAGAGACAACGTTGAAAATGCCTGGCGGCTTAGCGGTCACCCCCTCAATGAACAGCAATTCTGTCACTTTCTGATGCATACCCGCATTTTTGTTATCGATCCCCGAATTAATGATGTCGATAAGACTGACTGTATTAAGCGTCTGCGAAGCGACCTGCAGACCAAGAATCCTGCGGGCGTCTGGACGGTATTGATTCAGTTATGTGCCAAAGCCGCAGCAGAGCGCTTAAGTTACACCCGTGAAGAGTTATTTCACGAGCTGGCGCAGCAGAAAATGATAGTGACTTACGCCCCAACGCCTCACGCAGCGATTCGCGAAGGCGCCGAATATCTGAACCAGTCACAGCTGCAATATGCGTTACACCATGCTGATGCCATCTATCTCCCGCGTACCACAATGGATGCTGAAGTCGTTACTTTTATTGCCGGGGAAAGTCAGGTGCTGATTTTCAGCGGAGAATCAGGTAAAGGGAAAACATCATGGTGTACAGATACCTGCCGTGTGTTACAGAAACAAGGCTATGTGCTCATTCATGGCGACTATCTTTCTGAGCATGACACCAGCCTGTTTGCATCGCTCAACCGCCTTATCATGCAGCATATGCGCGAAGCCGCCCTCTCTTTAACGGCGGGTGATATTCACGACTGGTTGCTTCAGCAATCTTTAGTGGTGGTGATTGACGGACTTGACCGTATTCCCGTTGCCATGATACCGCGATTAAGAACCTGGTTCGAACGCACATTGAATGAAATTGTGACGACAAAAAATAAACTGATTCTGACCACGCGTCCTGAAAGTTTGTCTTCGCTCAGTCGCTTTTTTAAAAATGAGACCCTCTATAAAAAAGAAAACCAGTCTTTTGTGACGGTAGATGATTTCACCGAGGCTGAAGCCGTAAAGGTGGCGCTGATGCTGGGAAATCCACGGCTTGCCTGTTATCGCCATCCCGGCATGATGATGTTTTGTCATAACCTTAACTTAACGGATAACGACAACGCGCTGTCGCAGACGGAAATTATCTCGCGGTACACCGATCATCTGATTGATGATATTGCCGGGCACGGTGGATTACTGAAAAGCAGGGTCGCTTTTTTTGTTGAAGAAGTCGTCGGTGTAGCGCTTGAATCTGCATCTGCGGCAGTATTGGAAAAAACGCAGTATAACCACCTGATGAATCAGGACCGCGAATGTTTCGAGGCGGCGATGCGATGCAATGTACTGACTGAGAAAAATGGGACGGTACGTGTTGAACCTGACAGTGTCTCTGAATACCTTCAGGGCCAGCATATTGATATTGGAGAGCAACTGCGCAGACTGGATCAGATTTGCGAAGTTCCTCTCAAGCTTGGGGCTTTACGTTCCAGGCTGGAACAGGATGCACAGACTCAGCAAGACGTCGTGATTGACTGGATGCAGCAGATAATAGAGCACTGGAAAAACCGCCAAAACAGTGAGCTGCTGGCCATGCTGTGTCACGTCATTGCTGAGCTACCGCATCTGCATGCTGCCGAAAAACTGATAAAAGAGATGGCACAGGAATCGGACCAGTCTAACAGCGTATTAGAGGTTGCCGGGTTTGATTTACTGAAGCTTCTGGCGGACAAACGTTGGTCGCATAGCCAACGGCGTGAGATGTTGTGGCTATTGGCAAAAAATGAGAGCGGTTACGACTGGCGAACCAAACACTGGCTCACCCCTGTATATGCGCCTAATTTTATCAGTACCCCCTGGAAATGGGTGATATTAAGGGAAATTGAGGAAGACAAAAAAGACGGCTTTGACTTTTTGATTTCTCATTTCAGCAATGAGGAAATCTTTTCTGATACGTGTGAAGCGGTGATCGGCCATTTAGCGCAAGGGCTGTTCTATTTGAGTGCGGCCTCAGATATTCGTCTGGCATTACAGCGTCTTGAGCATCACGGTGAGTATGACATGGTGGGAAACCTGACGCAGGGAATGCAGGATCAGATCGTTGCTGAATTACCCGAGCTGATGAGTGACTCTGTGCTTCAGGTCAATGCTATCTCTGTGATTCTTACCGCATTGGTTCAGCATCACTGTACAAATATACCCCTTCCACTGATTACCGTGCTGCGCAGCATGGAAGACAACGATCGGTATGTGGAGATAAAGCTCAAGGTAAGACGGGTATTAGCGCTTTCCGGTGATTACAATACCTGTCAGTTATTAATGCAGGGTGCGCTTCATTATGCTGAAGTCAGCATTATTGACGTTTTTTCTGGACGGGAATTTACCCAGTTAGTGGATATTGCTTTTCAGAAAATAGCATCAGGAGACTCTGACCGCTTAGCCGTGTATGCATTTTGCGGGTTTCAGTTAGACCGTGAAAAGTTCATTATACTGACCAATTGCATAGCAAAATATCACGCTGAAAATGTGGGCTTTATCACGTTGCTTGCAGATGTCATAGAAAATATGATTTATCGCTCCTACAAGATTGAAGATATTCCAGACGATTTTATTGTGTTTATTCTGGCGCTGTTCGAATACGAAAACATACTGAAAAATATTATTTACGCCAGCAGTGGGCATGATAAAGATGATGCTCTTACGCCACAGGGAAGTGCTTTTCGTCGGAAATTGCTTGTTGCACTCAGTCAATATATTACGAGTGATAAGCATGTTTCATTGTTGACTTCAAATCTTACCTCGCGTCACGATGATATGGCATTTGTCACCTCTCTGTTGGTCAACATTCAACAGCGACTGCCTGACGTTGATGTCGCTTCTTATATCTCGTGGTCTTTCCGTGCCGAAGAAGAAATCCAGTCTGTGCATGCGTCGGTTTCCGCCTGTTATAGGCACGGGTAAATGAAATGCTGGGGTTGAGGATAATGCACTTCATTCAGCAAAGCTGAACGGGTATGCTGGCGGCCCTCTACAGACAGCTCCAGGGAGTTTTTTATGACAATGGTTATCCGCCGCGCCGAGCGTCAGGACGCTAAACTGATCCTCGCGATGATCGCCGAACTGGCCGACTATGAGAAAGCGCTGCACGAAGTCGTCGCCAGCCAGCAGGATATTGAAACCTCACTGTTTGCCGATGATTCCAACAGCGAAGCGCTGATCTGCGAAGTGGATGGTGTGGCGGCAGGCTACGCAGTGTTCTTTACCAGCTACTCCACCTGGTTGGGTAAAAACGGTATTTATCTGGAAGATCTCTACATCAGCCCCCGTTTTCGCGGTCAGAAAGCCGGTAAAGCGCTGTTGCGCCATATTGCCCAGCTGGCAGTGGCACGCCGCTGCGGTCGCCTGGAGTGGAGCGTACTCGACTGGAACCAGCCAGCTATCGACTTCTATAAAAGCATCGGTGCTGCACCGCAGGATGAGTGGGTGCGCTACCGGATGGAAGGCCAGGTGTTAACGGATTTCGCTGAATCCTGAGCCAAAAAGTTCAACATTACACGTATCTTCGCTTTCCCATCTATTACAGGGGGTGACCTCTGAGGGATCCCGACAAAAATGAATGGCTGGCAGTCTGGCTTCAGGTCCGGGGCCAGTGTGAGCACGCCGGAACGGCAACGGCCGCATCCATGCGGGCCTCGGCACGCGACGTCCTGTCGCGTGACGTCCGGCTTACCTCAATCTGGCCCCATCCCCGCAGAACCTTTGCTCGCTGTGAATGTTAAAACC
>NZ_JBJGXA010000037.1:0-87392 GCF_045107195.1 Erwinia sp. AnSW2-5 | reverse complement strand
CCAACTTTTTGGGTGCAGTTCAGCAGGAGCCGTTTTTTAAACACAAAAGCGAGTTATTTCTTTTTCGCTTTCGGGTTTGGCAGGTCGGTAATGCTACCTTCGAAGATTTCCGCCGCCAGACCAACCGATTCGTGCAGGGTTGGGTGAGCGTGGATGGTCAGCGCCAGATCTTCAGCATCACAACCCATCTCGATAGCCAGACCGATTTCACCCAGCAGCTCGCCGCCGTTGGTGCCAACAATCGCACCACCGATCACGCGGTGAGTGGTTTTGTCGAAGATCAGTTTGGTCATGCCGTCTGCACAGTCGGAAGCGATAGCACGGCCTGATGCTGCCCACGGGAAGGTGGACGTCTCATAGCTGATGCCTTTCTCTTTCGCTTCTTTCTCGGTCAGACCGACCCAGGCAACTTCTGGCTCAGTGTAGGCGATCGATGGGATCACTTTCGGGTCGAAGTAGTGCTTCAGACCAGAAATCACTTCTGCCGCGACGTGGCCTTCATGCACACCTTTGTGTGCCAGCATTGGCTGACCCACGATATCGCCGATAGCGAAGATGTGTGGCACGTTGGTACGCAGCTGCTTGTCGACACGGATAAATCCGCGCTCGTCCACTTCCACGCCCGCTTTGCCAGCATCCAGGCCTTTACCGTTAGGTACGCGGCCAATCGCTACCAGAACCGCATCGTAACGCTGTGGTTCTGACGGGGCTTTTTTGCCTTCCATCGTGACATAGATGCCGTCTTCTTTGGCTTCAACCGCAGTCACTTTGGTTTCCAGCATCAGGTTGAACTGCTTGCTGATACGTTTGGTGAAGACTTTCACCACGTCTTTATCAGCCGCCGGGATCACCTGGTCAAACATCTCTACCACGTCGATCTGAGAACCCAGCGCGTGATACACGGTGCCCATTTCCAGACCGATGATGCCGCCGCCCATAACCAGCAGACGCTCAGGCACTTCTTTCAGTTCCAGCGCATCAGTGGAGTCCCACACGCGTGGATCTTCATGTGGAATAAATGGCAGTTCAATCGGACGGGAACCCGCCGCGATGATGGCATTGTCGAACGTGATAACGGTTTTAGAACCGTCTTCAGCGGTGACTTCCAGCGTGTTAGCACCGGTGAATTTACCCAGACCGTTGACCACATTCACTTTGCGGCCTTTCGCCATGCCCGCCAGACCACCGGTCAGCTGGGTGATGACTTTCTCTTTCCAGGTACGAATCTTGTTGATGTCTGTTTGCGGCTTGCCGAACACGATACCGTGTGCTTCCAGCGCTTTGGCTTCTTCAATCACCTTCGCCACGTGCAGCAGGGCTTTAGAAGGGATACAGCCAACATTCAGACAAACACCACCGAGGGTGTTGTAACGCTCAACGATCACGGTCTCCAGACCTAAATCCGCTGCACGGAAGGCTGCAGAGTAGCCTGCAGGACCTGCCCCAAGTACCACGACCTGAGTTTTAATTTCTGTACTCATCATGACCTCTTAATTGATTGTCCGGCGGGTCAACTGCTTTAACTTTCAACACCCTTTAGTTACCGGATCCCATTCACCGCAAGAGTTTACAGAATTGTTAATAAACTGCAAACCACGGCGCCACGAATTTCTCATACCCTAAATAATTGGCGTTGCAGCAAGGCGATCAGTGCAAGAGTCCCTGGGAGCTTACTCTGTAAGTGACCAGGGCGAATGCACGCAACCAACACAGTTGCAGCGTCAAGAATGACGGGTATACAACAAGGCCGGCTTGCGCCGGCCTTCTTCAGGACTACATCACCAGGCGGCGAATGTCGGCCAGTGCGTTGTTAATGATGGTGATGAAACGCGCACCATCAGCACCGTCAATAACACGGTGGTCGAAGGAGAGTGACATCGGCATCATCAGACGCGGCGTGAACTCTTTACCATTCCAGACCGGCTCAATCGCAGACTTGGAAACACCGAGGATAGCCACTTCCGGCGCGTTGACGATAGGCGCGAAGTGGGTCGTCCCGATACCACCGAGGCTGGAGATGGTGAAGCAACCGCCCTGCATTTCGCCAGCAGTCAGTTTGCCATCGCGAGCTTTCTTGGAGATAGCCATCAGTTCGCGGGACAGCTCAGTGATGCCTTTCTTGTTCACGTCTTTGAACACTGGAACCACCAGACCGTTTGGCGTATCAACCGCCACACCGATGTTGATGTATTTCTTCAGCGTCAGTTTCTGTGCATCTTCAGACAGCGAGCTGTTAAAGCGTGGCATCTGCTCAAGCGCAGCCGCGACCGCTTTCATGATGAACACCACAGGGGTGAACTTCACATCCAGCTTACGCTTCTCAGCTTCAGTGTTCTGCTGTTTGCGGAACGCTTCCAGCTCAGTGATGTCGGTTTTGTCGAAGTGAGTCACGTGTGGGATCATTACCCAGTTACGGCTCAGGTTCGCACCAGAGATTTTCTGGATACGGCCCAGTTCAACTTCTTCGATCTCACCGAACTTGCTGAAGTCCACTTTCGGCCAAGGCAGCATGCCTGGCAGACCGCCGCCAGCAGCAGCAGGTGCTTCAGCGCGTTTCACCGCGTCTTTCACATAACTCTGCACGTCTTCTTTCAGAATACGGCCTTTACGTCCGGTGCCTTTGACTTTCGCCAGGTTTACACCGAATTCACGCGCCAGACGGCGGATAACCGGGGTGGCATGAACGTAAGCATCGTTTTCTGCGAATTCTGACTTCGCATCCGCTTTCGCAGGCGCAGCAGCCGGAGCCGCTTTCTCTTCCTGTTTAGCCGGAGCAGGTGCAGCAGCAGCGGCCGGAGCAGGAGCCGCTGCTGGAGCAGCGCCTTCCACTTCGAAGACCATCACCAGAGAGCCGGTGCTGACTTTGTCGCCGGTGCTGATTTTGATCTCTTTAACCGTACCGGCGAATGGCGCAGGCACTTCCATTGAGGCTTTGTCGCCTTCAACGGTGAGGATCGACTGTTCAGCTTCAACTTTGTCGCCCACTTTAACCATGATCTCAGTGACTTCAACTTCGTCGCCGCCGATATCCGGTACGTTAACGTCTTTTGCTGCGCTGGCCGCCGGGGCCGCAGCAGGAGCGGCTGCCGGAGCCGCTTCTTCTTTCTTCTCTTCGGCTGCTGCCGGTGCTGCTGCACCGCCTGCCGCTTCGAAGATCATGATCAGCTTGCCGGTTTCGACTTTATCGCCGGTCGCGACTTTGATCTCTTTAACCACGCCAGCCTGTGGGGACGGCACTTCCATTGAGGCTTTATCGCCTTCAACTACCAGCAGTGACTGCTCAACTTCTACAGTGTCGCCCACTTTGACCAGAATCTCGGTGACTTCAACTTCGTCTGCGCCGATGTCTGGGACATTAATTTCGATAGCCATTACTCTATTACCTCTTATGCCAGACGTGGGTTGACTTTATCAGCGTCGATATCGAACTTAGCGATAGCGTCTGCCACCACTTGTTTGTCGATTTCGCCACGTTTAGCCAGTTCACCCAGGGCTGCAACCACCACGTAAGACGCATCCACTTCGAAGTGGTGACGCAGATTCTCACGGCTGTCTGAACGACCGAAGCCATCAGTACCCAGTACGCGATAATCGCTGGCAGGGATATAGCTGCGAACCTGCTCGGCGAACAGTTTCATATAGTCAGTTGATGCCACAGCAGGTGCATCGTTCATCACCTGAGCGATGTACGGCACGCGGGCTTCTTCTGTTGGGTGCAGCATGTTCCAGCGCTCACAGTCTTGACCGTCACGGGCCAGTTCGGTGAAGGAAGTCACGCTGTAGATGTCAGAACCGACACCGTAATCGTTCGCCAGGATCTCTGCCGCGTCACGCACGTGGCGCAGGATAGAACCTGAACCCAGCAGCTGAACTTTACCTTTGCTACCTGCTTTGCTGTCCAGTTTGTAGATACCTTTACGGATACCTTCTTCTGCACCGGCCGGCATTGCTGGCATGTGGTAGTTTTCGTTCAGTGTGGTGATGTAATAGTAGACATTTTCCTGAGCATCGCCGTACATACGCACCAGACCGTCATGCATGATGACCGCGACTTCGTAAGCGTAAGCTGGATCGTAAGAGATACAGTTCGGGATAGTCAGAGACTGAATGTGGCTGTGGCCATCTTCGTGCTGCAGACCTTCACCGTTCAGGGTGGTACGGCCGGAAGTCCCGCCAACCAGGAAGCCACGAGCCTGCTGATCGCCTGCTGCCCAGCACAGGTCGCCGATACGCTGGAAACCGAACATGGAGTAGTAGATGTAGAACGGGATCATTGGCAGGTTGTTGGTGCTGTAAGACGTTGCCGCCGCCAGCCACGATGCGCCTGCACCCAGTTCATTGATGCCTTCCTGCAGGATCTGACCTTTCTCGTCTTCTTTATAGTAAGCAACCTGCTCACGGTCCTGCGGGGTGTACTGCTGGCCATTCGGGCTGTAGATACCGATCTGACGGAACAGACCTTCCATACCGAAGGTACGCGCTTCATCGGCAATGATTGGCACCAGGCGATCTTTGATCGACGGGTTCTTCAGCATCACGTTCAGGGCACGCACGAAAGCGATAGTGGTTGAGATCTCTTTGTTCTGCTCATCCAGCAGCTGACGGAAATCTTCCAGCACCGGCATCTCCAGCTTCTCGCTGAATTTCGGCTCACGGGTTGGCAGGTAGCCGCCCAGTTTTTCACGCTGACCGTGCAGGTAGTTGTATTCGTCAGAGCCTTTATCGAAGGTCACGTACGGCAGTTTTTCGATGGCTTCATCGCTAACCGGCACGTTGAAACGATCACGGATATAGCGCACGCCATCCATGTTCATTTTCTTCACCTGGTGGGCGATGTTTTTGCCTTCGGCAGTCTCACCCATACCATAACCTTTAATGGTATGTGCCAGAATCACCACTGGTTTGCCTTTGGTGTCCTGCGCTTTTTTCAGTGCAGCGAAGACTTTCTTCGGATCGTGACCACCACGGTTCAGAGACCAGATCTCATCGTCGGTCAGATCTTTCACCAGTGCAGCAGTTTCCGGGTATTTACCGAAGAAGTGCTCACGCACGTAGGCGCCGTTACGGGATTTGAAGGTCTGATAGTCACCGTCAACGGTTTCGTTCATCAGCTGGATCAGTTTACCGCTGGTATCTTTACGCAGCAGCTCATCCCAACGACCGCCCCAGATCACTTTGATCACTTCCCAACCAGCGCCACCGAAGATGCCGTCCAGTTCGTTGATGATCTTGCCGTTACCGGTAACTGGGCCATCCAGACGCTGCAGGTTACAGTTGATGATGAAGACCAGGTTATCCAGTTTTTCACGGGTCGCGATAGTGATCGCGCCTTTAGATTCTGGCTCATCCATCTCGCCGTCGCCCAGGAAGGCGTAAACGGTCTGCTGAGAGGTATCTTTCAGGCCACGGTGTTCCAGGTATTTCAGGAATTTAGCCTGATAGATCGCACCCAGAGGGCCAAGGCCCATAGAAACGGTCGGGAACTGCCAGAAGTTAGGCATCAGTTTAGGGTGCGGGTAAGAGGACAGGCCTTTACCGTCAACTTCCTGACGGAAGTTGTTCATCTGGTCTTCGGTCAAACGACCTTCCAGGAATGCACGCGCATAAACGCCCGGAGAAATGTGGCCCTGGAAATAAACCAGATCGCCGCCGTCTTTTTCAGTGCGCGCACGGAAGAAGTGGTTAAAGCACACTTCATATACGGTGGCAGAAGACTGGAAGGAAGACATATGGCCGCCCAGATCCAGATCTTTCTTGGAAGCACGCAGAACGGTCATGATGGCGTTCCAGCGAATCGCGGAACGGATACGACGCTCTAAAGACGTGTTGCCCGGATATTCCGGCTCATCTTCAACAGCAATAGAGTTAATGTAGTTATTGGCTCCCGCGCCAGCAGCCACTTTAACGCCACCTTTACGTGCGCCGCTCAATACCTGGTCAATCAAATACTGTGCGCGCTCAACACCTTCTTCACGGATGACCGATTCGATCGCTTCTAACCAGTCGCGAGTTTCGATCGGATCCACGTCATTATTTAAACGTTCTGACATGGGGGGTATTCCTTATCTGTGTCTAATTACGTTGAATTGTCTGGAGCCTGTCTCTTTGTGCTCTGTGGGCAAAACACAAAGAGACAGGCCCGTCGTTTATACCTTTATAGGTACGTGCCGCGTTATGTTTACGCGTTAATCCTTACGTTGCTGTAAACGTCGCAAGGAGCGCTCTCTACGACTTTGCTCCCGACTTCTGTCCAGCAATACTTCCTCGATAAACGCCAGGTGGCGGTGTGAAGCTTCGCGTGCCTGCTCTGGCTCACGTGCCACAATCGCCTCAAAAATACTGGCGCGGTGGCTACTTACTTTCTCCAGCATCTCACGACGCGTGTAGAGCATTTCGAAGTTCTGTCTGACGTTCTGTTCCAGCATCGGACCCATGCTACGAAGCAAATGCAGTAACACCACATTATGCGCCGCTTCTGTTACAGCGATCTGATACTGCATCACCGCACCTGCTTCTGCGTCGAGATCGCCATTTTGCTGGGCGGTCTGTATGTGCAGATGGCAGTCGCGGATACGTGCAAGATCGTCGTCAGTGCCGCGCAGTGCGGCGTAGTAGGCGGCAATCCCTTCCAGCGCATGACGCGTTTCGAGCAGGTCAAACTGGGATTCTGGATGGCCGGCAAGTAATTCTACGAGCGGATCGCTCAGGCTTTTCCACAAATTGGTCTGGACGAAGGTGCCACCGCCCTGACGGCGTAATAGCAGGCCTTTCGCTTCGAGGCGCTGAATAGCTTCACGCAGGGAGGGGCGGGAGACATCGAACTGCACGGCCAGCTCTCGCTCAGGCAACAGTTTCTCTCCAGGACGCAGCGTCCCTTCCATAATCAGGGACTCAAGCTGTTGCTCGATAGCATCAGAGAGCTTAGGTTGGCGGATCTTGCTGTAGGCCATCATCCCTTCTTTTCGATTTGCCAGAGTAAATTGGTAATACCAATTGCAAAAAGGTGCCAGTAAAGTAACAAAGTATTCACCTGATGTCCATATGGCAACTGCCTGAAACCAGACCATCGTCTCCTTCCATATCAGGGATTCCCATATCAATACGCCCCTGTTTATCTGGAGCGATATGTTAAATTTCGTTATTTTTTCGAAAGCAGGCAGCAGCTTAGTCGATAGCGTCCGATAGAGAAAAAACATGTTTTTCACCTCTATCCGCATCCGGCTATTTACCTTAAAGACCCGATGCGATCGTTGGTTTTTTATCCAATCTTGCGCACAGAATGAGAAAGAAAGTGCAAAGTACCGCTCCTAACATTATTCTCTGCGCCATACCAGACTCATACGCATTTACGCACTAACACAAGTGTAAACATATCAGTACGTTACTGATTTTTTGCCAATACAGTCATACACAAAAAGCGCATTACGAGGATTATCATGGAACAACAGCAGGGAGAGACGCTGCAGCGCGGATTAAAAAACCGTCATATTCAGCTGATCGCATTAGGCGGGGCCGTGGGTACCGGACTGTTTCTGGGCAGCGCATCGGTGATCAAATCCGCCGGTCCGGCCGTCATTCTGGGCTATGCGATTGCTGGTTTTATCGCCTTCCTGATTATGCGTCAGCTCGGTGAGATGGTCGTCGAGGAGCCGGTTGCCGGCAGTTTTAGTCACTTCGCCCATAAATACTGGGGCGCTTTTGCAGGCCTGGCCTCCGGCTGGAACAACTGGATGCTCTACGTGCTGGTGGCGATGGCCGAACTGACCGCCGTAGGTAAATATATCCAGTTCTGGTATCCGGACATTCCGACCTGGGTGACGGCGGCGGTGTTCTTCGTGATTATCAACGCCATTAACCTGACCAATGTGAAGGTCTTTGGTGAGCTGGAGTTCTGGTTCGCCATTATTAAGGTCATCGCCGTCGTCGCGATGATTGCCTTTGGCGGCTGGTTGCTGTTCAGCGATACCGGTGGCCCGCAGGCAAGCATCAGCAACCTGTGGAGCCAGGGTGGCTTTATGCCGCACGGCATCGGCGGGCTGGTCATGATGATGGCCATCATTATGTTCTCCTTTGGCGGGCTGGAAATGATCGGCCTGACTGCAGCAGAAGCAGAGAACCCGGAAAAAAGTATCCCGACAGCAATCAATCAGGTGATCTGGCGCATCCTGATTTTCTATGTTGGTTCACTCACCGTGCTGCTCTCGCTGATGCCCTGGACACGTGTGACGGCGGATACCAGCCCGTTCGTACTGATTTTCCATGAACTGGGGGATGCGCTGGTCGCCAATGCGCTTAACGTAGTGATCCTGACGGCGGCACTGTCGGTCTATAACAGCTGCGTTTACTGTAACAGCCGCATGTTGTTTGGCCTGGCGCAGCAGGGAAATGCACCAAAATCCCTGCTTAAAGTCGATTCACGCGGCGTGCCGGTGTCTGCCATTCTGGTTTCTGCCACTGCGACCGCCTTCGGCGTACTGCTTAACTACCTGATGCCTGCTTCCGCTTTCGAGCTGCTGATGGCGCTGGTGGTGTCCACGCTGGTGATCAACTGGGCGATGATCAGCCTTTCCCACCTGCGGTTCCGCAAACGCCTCATCGAGCAGGGAGTCCAGCCTCGCTTTAAAGCCCTGTTCTACCCGTTTGGCAACGGGTTGTGCCTGGTCTTCATGGCTGGGGTGCTGGTGATTATGGCAATGACGCCAGGCATGGCGATCTCGGTGTGGTTGATCCCGGTATGGATTGCCATCCTGGCTATCGGTTATCAGATTAAACGCCGCCGCACTGCGCGCACCTGATCCCCTTCCCTCGACTCACGTTCCGGCTGTCTCCGGCCGGAACGCTCTTCAGCCCCTCAGAACGCCCAGTCATAAGACAATGTTATTCGTCATTTTAGACAATTTATGACACAACAAATACAGCGATAAATGAGAAGCCATGCTGGTTTTTTAGTCGTTCCTGCGCGTGTTTATCAGAAAGCGAGTGCAAACCTCTGCACATAGCACTATTCTCATCCTGAGGCTACGCTTTTAGTTATATTTGCTTACACAGTGGCGTAAAGTTTTCAATACATCTGGATGACAGGGCCAGCCGTAGACATAAAAAATAATAAAACATCATGAGGTCATACATGGAACATCAGCAGGGCGAAACGCTGAAACGTGGCTTGAAAAACCGCCATATTCAGCTGATCGCATTAGGCGGTGCCGTTGGTACCGGTCTGTTTCTGGGTAGTGCATCGGTTATTCAATCCGCAGGGCCTGGCGTCATACTGGGGTATGCGATTGCCGGATTTATTGCCTTTCTGATCATGCGCCAGCTGGGCGAGATGGTAGTAGAAGAACCGGTAGCCGGGAGCTTCAGCCACTTTGCCTATAAATACTGGGGCAACTTTGCCGGTTTCGCCTCCGGCTGGAACTACTGGGTATTGTATGTTCTGGTCGCGATGGCAGAGCTGACCGCCGTGGGCAAATATATTCAGTTCTGGTATCCGGAAATCCCCACCTGGATGTCGGCTGCGGTGTTCTTTGTACTCATCAACGCCATCAACCTGACCAACGTGAAAGTGTTTGGTGAGATGGAGTTCTGGTTCGCGATTATTAAAGTCGTTGCCGTGGTTGCCATGATCCTGTTCGGTTGCTGGCTGCTGTTCAGCGGCACTGGCGGCCCACAGGCAAGCGTGCGTAACCTTTGGGAACAGGGTGGTTTCCTGCCCCATGGTTTTAGCGGGCTAATCATGATGATGGCGATTATCATGTTCTCCTTCGGTGGCCTTGAACTGGTCGGCATTACCGCGGCGGAAGCGGATAACCCGGAAACCAGCATTCCGAAAGCCACCAACCAGGTGATTTATCGTATTCTGATTTTCTACATTGGTTCCCTGACGGTGCTGCTGTCACTGATGCCGTGGACGCGCGTGACGTCCGATACCAGCCCGTTCGTGCTGATTTTCCACGAACTGGGTGATGCGCTGGTGGCAAACGCCCTCAACGTGGTGATCCTGACGGCTGCGCTGTCGGTCTATAACAGCTGCGTTTACTGTAACAGCCGCATGCTGTTTGGTCTGGCGCAGCAGGGTAATGCCCCTAAGGCGTTGTTAAAAGTCGATAGCCGCGGCGTGCCGGTGATCTCCATTCTGTTCTCCGCAGGTGCCACTGCATTGTGCGTGCTGCTCAACTACCTGATGCCGGGTGAGGCCTTTGGCCTGCTGATGGCGCTGGTGGTCTCTGCTCTGGTGATTAACTGGGCGATGATCAGCCTTGCGCATATGAAGTTCCGCCGTAAGAAAGATCAGCAGGGTGTCACTACCCGCTTCCCGGCACTGCTTTATCCGTTAGGTAACTGGATTTGTCTGCTGTTCCTGGCAGGAATTCTGGTACTGATGGCGATGACCCCAGGTATGGCGATCTCTGTCTGGTTAATCCCGGTATGGATATTGATCCTCGGCGTAGGTTACTGGGTTAAAAACCGTTCACAAAAAATCTGACTGATTACACCTGGTTGTAAAAGGCGCTGCGGCGCCTTTTTTATTGTCTGTTAAACCTAACTAAGATGGGTATCATATAGAATAAAATTTATTTTCAGGATGATATCCGACGAAACCATTGCCAACGAAAAACAACCGAGTTATAAGCTGTTCTTTATCATATAAATATAGGGACATTATCAATGAGAGAACTTATCACGCAGGAACTTGAAGTCGTCAACGGGGCTGGAATATTTCGCGATGTCACTGGCTGGATTGGAGAGCAATCAGGCTCCTTTATAGGACGTTCAATTGGTGGCCTGCTTCCTATTCCAGTCATCAATACATTATTATCTAATCTTACTGCCTATATGGGTAAAAAAGTTGGCGGCCTCATTGGTGACGCATTCGGATCAATGGTTGAAAGCATTTTCAAACCAAGTGAATTTATTTCCGCACAACCTACACATAAATAAATATTCGTCTATTGATCCGAATATTTATTAAGCCTGTTTCTGATTCGGCCAGCACATGCTGGCCGAATTGTTATCTGCTTCACACTTTTCCCTTCCCAAGCATTTTGTCCATCTCTGCGACGTATTGCACCTGCGCACCGCACCCGATAAGCGTGAATACTCTCAAGCACTAAGGTTACGCGGGAGAATTATCCATGAAGGGCTCAAAACTCTCAGTCAGAGAGAAAATTGGTTACGGAATGGGCGATGCCGGATGCAATATGATCGGCGGCGCCATCATGCTTTTTCTTAACTATTTTTATACCGATGTCTTCGGACTCGCACCTGCGTTGGTGGGGGTACTGCTGTTATCTGTCAGGGTACTGGATGCGGTGACGGACCCGATTATGGGTGCGATAGCCGACCGGACTCAAAGCCGCTGGGGTCGTTTCCGCCCCTGGTTACTGTGGATCTCCGTTCCCTATGTGCTGTTCAGTGTGCTGATGTTCACCACACCAGAATGGAGCTATAACAGCAAAGTGGTATGGGCGTTTGCCACCTACTTCCTGATGTCGCTGACCTATACCGCGATCAATATCCCCTACTGCTCCCTGGGTGGCGTGATCACCAACGACCCCGGCGAACGCGTCTCCTGCCAGTCGTACCGTTTTGTGATGGTCGGAATTGCCACGCTGATCCTGTCACTGACGCTGCTGCCGCTGGCAGAGTGGTTTGGCGGTGACAACAAGGCGCGCGGCTACCAGATGGCCATGGCCGTCATGGCGCTGGTGGCACTGCTGATGTTCCTGTTCAGCTTCGCCACGGTACGTGAGCGTATTCGCCCGGCGGTACCCAGCAATGACGACCTGAAGGCCGATCTGCGCGACGTGTGGAAGAACGATCAGTGGGTACGCATATTGCTGCTGACCTTCTGCAATGTCTGCCCTGGCTTTATCCGTATGGCTGCCACCATGTACTACGTCACCTGGGTGATGCAACAGTCCACTCATTTTGCCACGCTGTTTATCAGCCTTGGGGTGGTCGGTATGATGATTGGCAGCACGCTGGCGAAGATCCTGACTGACCGCTGGTGCAAGCTGAAAGTGTTCTTCTGGACCAACATCGTGCTGGCGGCATTTTCCGGTGGTTTTTACTTCCTTGACCCACAGGCAACGGTACTGGTGCTGGTGATGTACTTCCTGCTGAACATCCTGCATCAAATTCCGTCACCGCTGCACTGGTCGCTGATGGCCGACGTGGATGACTACGGTGAGTGGAAAACCGGTAAACGCATTACCGGCATCAGCTTCTCCGGCAACCTGTTCTTCCTGAAGGTCGGGCTGGCCGTGGCCGGTGCCATGGTCGGTTTTCTCCTCTCCTGGTACGGCTACGACGCGGGTGCAAAACAACAAAGCCCGGCCGCGATCAACGGTATCGTGCTGCTGTTTACCGTTATCCCTGCCGTGGGTTACCTGATTACGGCTGGCGTCGTGCGCCTGCTGAAAGTAGACCGCACACTGATGCTGCAAATCCAGAGCGATCTTGAGCAGCGCCGCACAAACTATCAGGAACTGAACGACTATCACGATCACAAAGAACTGAAAACCAAACCACAAGGAGCCGCACGATGAGCCACTGGCCGAACCCGTTGATTGAACAGCGCGCCGATCCCTTTATCCTGCGCCATCAGGGAAGCTACTATTTTATCGCGTCGGTGCCGGAGTATGACTGTCTGGAGATACGCCGCGCCGCTACCCTGGCAGAACTGGCACAGGCCGATGCCGTGGTGGTCTGGCGCAAACCTGAGCACGGTGCCATGAGCGCCCTGATTTGGGCACCCGAACTGCATCTGATTGACGGCCAGTGGGTGATCTATTTTGCGGCTGCGCCCTCACAGGAGATTAAACAGGGGCTGTTTCAGCACCGCATGTTTGCCCTCACCTGCGATGATGCCGATCCCCTGAAGGGAGAATGGGTTGAACGTGGACAGATCCTGACCCCCATCGACAGCTTCGCGCTGGATGCCACGCACTTCGTCCATCAGGGGAAAAACTGGTATCTGTGGGCGCAAAAAGATCCGGCCATCCCCGGTAATTCCAACCTCTACCTGGCAGAGCTGGCAACCCCCTGGCAGATCAAAGGCCAGCCGGTGATGCTCAGCCGCCCGCAGTATGAATGGGAATGTGCAGGATTTAGCGTCAATGAAGGCCCGGCAGCAATACATCACGGCCAGCGCCTGTTTGTCAGCTACTCGGCCAGCGCCACCGATGAGAATTACTGTATGGGATTGTTATGGATCGATGTCGATGCAGACCCGCTACAGCCAGAAAACTGGCACAAATCAGCGGCGCCCGTGTTTACCACCCATTGGGAGAATCATCAGTATGGTCCGGGTCACAACAGCTTTACGCAGGGGGAGAATGGCGAAGATGTGCTGGTGTATCACGCACGCAATTACACCGAAATTGAAGGTGACCCGTTGTACGATCCTAACCGCCATACCCGGGTGAAAGCATTCAACTGGAGTGCCGATGGCATGCCGCAGTTCGGCACGCCACCAGCAGACAGCGTGTTACACCAGCGTGCCGTAAATAGTCAGTAACGCCACCACCACCACGATCACCAGCGACACTTTTTTCGCCAGTATCACTGCCACGCGCGGGGTCTCTACCTTATCCAGGTGGGGATCGCGCGCCAGTGAGAACTGGGCCAGACGGGTCAGCACCTGATACTGCGGCGTATGGCGATCGCCCAGAGAAGCAAACCACGCGGGTAATGCACGCTCACCGTGTCCCAGCAAGGCATAAGCGACACCCACCAACCGTACCGGGATCCAGTCAACCCAGTGCAGAATGGCATCAACACCGGACTGCGCTCGCGCCAGCGGGTTCTGCTGCCGCGCCAGCCAGCTCTGCCAGGCACGCAGGAAAGCATAACCCACCAGCAGCACCGGTCCCCACGGACCACCAACCACGAACCAGAACAGCGGTGCCAGATAGAAACGGTAGTTAATCCACAGCAGCGCATTTTGCAGTTCAGACAAAAACTCGCGCTCGCTGCACTCACCGGGCACACCGTGGATGAGCGTCAACTCCTCAATCATCGCATTATGCGCATCAGTGTCGTTGTGGCTGGCCGCTTTCAGGTAAGCATGATAGTGCAAACGCACCGACCCGGCGCCAATGCACAGCAGGCCGATCAGTATCCAGAACAGCAGCTTAGGTACGCCAAAAAACAGTCCTTTCAGCGCCAGCAGACACACAGCGACGACAGCCATGATCACCACGGTCATCAACAGCGTACGCATCAAAGAGAAACGCCGACGAGCGCGGAACAGTGGCATCAGATGATGATCCAGCTGCCAGTGCTCACCCATTTTGAATAATCGTTCCCATCCGAGAACCAGTAACAGGCTGAATAACGTCATGCCTTAACTCCCATTGAGTGTGGTCAGGGTGTTATGCCCAAGATCGGCGCGAAAACGCGCCCAGTCGAAAGAGGGACCAGGATCTGTTTTACGTTCAGGCGCAATGTCGCTGTGCCCGGTAATGTGCTGCGCTATCGTCGGGTAGTGCTGTATCAACAGTGCCGTCACGGCCTGCAACGCCTGATATTGCGCATCGGTATAGGGCAGCGTATCCGTGCCTTCCAGCTCGATACCCACGGAAAAATCATTACAGGCTTCACGCCCCTGATAGCGAGATACCCCGGCGTGCCACGCCCGCAGATGAAATGGCACATACTGGACGATCTCGCCGTCACGGCGGATCAGGCAGTGCGCAGACACCTGTAAATGACAGATATCGGCGAAATAGGGATGAATGCCAGGATCAAGCTGACCGGTAAACAGCGCGTCGATCCAGGGGCCACCAAACTCACCGGGCGGCAGGCTGATATTGTGCACCACCAACAGTGAAGGTGCTTCATCGTCAGGCCGCTGATTAACATGCGGCGACGGAACATGCCGCACACCCGCGATCCACCCATCTTGCAACTGCATACCCATCTCCTGTGTTCAGACTCTCGCAGATTAACATGATTTTTTTCAGCTTAATCAAACTTCTCTGTCAGCCTTTTTACTGTGGCAAAAAAATATTTTCATATTTTTGCATCCGATTTCCACACTCAACCGTAGATAGATATAACCAGCATAGTTGGGGTCACAGCAGGCCAGCATCCGAGAATGCTCATGCCGTTGCCGCTTCAAACATGACGGGAATATGTAAGGCAAAAATGCCTACTCTTACCCAAAGGAATTCATCATGAAAACATTTATCCGTACCGCTCTGTGTGCCTCAGTGTTGTTCAGCGCCGCTTCAATGGCTGAGATGTCCCAGAATACCGTGATGGTGGGTGGGGCCGCTATGCTCCCTTCCCATAATATTGTTGAGAATGCTCTGAACTCAAAAGATCACACCACGCTTGTCGCTGCCGTGAAAGCTGCAGGCCTGGCGGATACACTGCAAGGCCCCGGCCCGTTCACCGTCTTCGCCCCCACCAATGCCGCTTTCGCTAAACTGCCAGCTGGTACGGTTGATAACCTGCTGAAACCGGAAAACAAAGCCACACTGACCAGCGTACTGACCTACCACGTGGTGGCCGGGAAGTACGATATGAAGACGCTGGTGAAAAAAATCAAACAGGGCAACGGCAGCACTGAGCTGAAAACCGTAAATGGTGCTCCGATTTGGCTGATGATGAATGGGCCACACAATATTCAGGTAAAAGACGATAAAGGCAATGTTGCCAATATCAGCACCTATGACGTGCAACAAAAAAATGGCGTGATTGATGTCATTGATACGGTACTGATGCCTTAATTCATCTGGTACCGAGACCAATGGAAAAATTAAATATACCCGCTGATGTTAAAATAAAGGGTATATAATTGGTGCAGCTGGTTTTTTCATACGCCTTCTGCACCTCTTTTTTCAGGATGTTTCATGACGGACGATGTAACAGATAGCCAGATTTTATTAATGAAGGCCATTGCGGCCGGCGATAAACGGGCTTTTGAAGCGACCTATCACCGTTATTCACCTTACCTTTTTGCCATTGCACTGCGGATGACACGCCGGCGCGACTGGGCAGAAGAGGTACTGCATGACAGCTTCCTTACTGTCTGGCAGCGTGCTGGCAGCTTTGACCCGGCGCTCAGTGCCCCCAAGACCTGGCTCACCAATATTGTGCGCAATCGCGCTATTGATTATCTGCGTCTGCAGGATAACCGAGTTGAAGAACTGGAAGAGGATGACACCCTTCTCGATGTTGACCATGCACCAACAGAGTTACCTTCAGGCTCGGAGTCGCGCAGGCTGGCAGAGTGTATGACACAGCTGTCGTCTGAACAGCGGCAAAGCATCACGCTGGCGTATTACCAGGGGTTGTCGCACAGTGAGATTGCACTGCACCTGGAGCAGCCTGCCGGAACCATTAAAAGCTGGATCCGCCGCGCATTAACTCAACTAAAAGATTGTGTGGGCATATGAAAAGCAGACGCGATTTCGACTCAGCACTGGCCGCAGAATATGCCCTTGGCACCCTGCGCGGTGCAGCACGCCAGCGTTTTGCCCGTCGTCTGGACAAGGAGCCTGCACTGGTAGCAGAAGTCAGCCGTTGGCAGAACTCATTCTCTGAACTGGATCAGCGGGTTACTCCTGTTACACCACCGGAAGCGGTGTGGCAACGCATCGCCCGTGGGCTTCCTGCTGATAAAACACGTGGAAGCAGTGCGCGCTGGCCGTGGCTCGGCTGGGCGCTGGCCGCCTCGTTTGCCGGCGCATTGCTGTATAACCAGTTTACTGTGCCTCCGCTACCGCAGGCCGTTGCCGTCCTTAACGGCGACAGCCAGCAAGGCTCCTGGGTGGTCAGCCTGAGCCAGGATAAAACGCAGCTTACCGTCCAGGCCATCAATGCCTCTGTGGTGCAGCCCGATCGCAGCTTGCAGCTGTGGCTGATCCCGCCAGGGGAAAAACCACAATCGCTTGGGGTGATTGATCATGCAACCCTTCAGAAGGTATCCGTGACGGAAATTCAGCTCGCCCGAATGCCAACGCTGGCAATCAGTCTTGAACCTCGCGGCGGCTCGCCAACCGGACAGCCGACCGGCCCTGTACTGTACAGCGGTAAAATTACCCAGCTATAGCGATGCTGGCCTGCGGCAGCGCCGGGGCCAGCTGTGCGAGCAGCATTTCGCGTAAACGTGTGGCGGCAGGGGGTAAAATCTCCTGCCCCAGATGCAGCACCAGGCCTAAATCAGCCACCTGCGGCAGCAGCGGATGTTGCAATCGCTGTAGCCCGGCAGGCAGGCCAAACTCACTACGCAGCGTGACACCCAACCCGGCAGCAGCAGCGGCCCAGATACCACTCAGACTTCGGCTGGTAAATGCCACCCGCCACGGGATGGCGGCATGATCCAGTGCATCAATAGCGCGGGTCCGCATCACACAGGGTGCCTCAAACAGCAGCAGCGGCAAAACATCACCCTGTTCTATCCACTGCGTAAACTGCGGCCCATCACAACCTATCCAGCACA
Source organism: Erwinia sp. AnSW2-5 (assembly GCF_045107195.1). Lineage (NCBI taxonomy): Bacteria > Pseudomonadati > Pseudomonadota > Gammaproteobacteria > Enterobacterales > Erwiniaceae > Erwinia > Erwinia sp. AnSW2-5. Next base: position 69,940 of record NZ_JBJGXA010000037.1, on the reverse strand, counting down.
GCGGTACAGCCGTAAGCGGCTGCGTAAAACGTGACGTTTCCTCACTCTGCCAGCACAGCGCCAGATCCAACTCTCCCTGACGGATCCCCTGAAGCAATTCACTGTTACGCCCGATGCGCGCGGAGATCTGTATCAGAGGATGTGCACGGGAAAACTGCCCCAGCAGCTCTGGCAGCAACGTCTCGCCGAAATCCTCCTGTAGCCCAATGCGCACGCTGCCAGCAATCTCCCGCCCGGACAGAGCGCTAAACGCTTCATCATTAAGCGCCAGCAGGCGCCGCCCGTAGGCCATCAGCAGTTCACCATCGTCGGTGAGCATCAGGCGCCGTCCGCTTTTCTGCAACAGGAGTAACCCCGTTTGCTGTTCCAGTTTTTTTAGCTGCGCGCTGACGGCAGAGGTCGAACGGTTCAGGCGATCGGCCGCCTGCGCAAAACTCCCCAGTTCAATACCGAGAACAAACGTGCGTAGCGCGTCCAGATCGAAAGTCATACGTTTAAACGGCTGCATTAACCATCCTGTTTTTCGGGATTATCGATACCAATCTATGCGATTTTATAAACTATTTTTGCGTTATATGCTGCTGACTTCTCCCTCCATACAGGAACAGCAACATGACCACACCGCTTGACCGCCACAGCCTGGCCAGCGTCGCCCCCACGCTGGCAGCGATTACCGAGCAGACACTGTTCGGCACGATCTGGCAGAGACCGGAGCTGAGTAAGCGAGAACGCAGCCTGATCACCGTGGCCACGTTAGTCGCCCTCGGCCGTGACCAGCAGCTACCCTGGCACCTGGATTTTGCCCGGCAACATGGTCTCAGTAACGCCGAACTGGCCGAAGTGATGACGCACCTGGCGTTCTACTGCGGCTGGCCCGCCGCCGTATCAGGGCTCAGCCAGTTGCCCCAGCCCAGCCATCAACCTCAGGAGTAGCCAACATGCCTTTCAGCCGCATTGCCCTGCGCGCAGGCACAACGCCCGTTTTCCGCCAGACCTTGTCTGAAATTCTGCACCGCACCTTGGTCGATTTCTTCGGCGTCCCTCCAGACGACTGTTTTCAGCTGCTGGATGAATATGCGCCAGGCCAGCGCGTGTTCTCGCGCCACTATCTTGGTGGCCCACGCTCTGAGGGATTTATCTGGTTCCATATCACTGCCGGCCGGCCCCGCTCCACACAGCAAAAACAGCAGTTTTATCATCACCTAGTACATCGGCTGGCCACTGAGCTGTCGGTACGCCCGGAGGATGTAATGGTCACCCTGAGCTTTACGCAGCCTGAGGACTGGTCTTTTGCCAGCGGTAATGCCTTTTCACTGGCCAATGGAGAATGACGGATGATCGCGTGCCGGTGGCTGGCATGGGCGCAGTAAACACGCTAGCATGTCAGCCTCTGTTATCCGACCTTTCGGAGTTTGATCATGACCTCCCGCCGTTACGATCCGGACAGCCGCCGAGCTGAATTAATGGGCCGTATTAAAGACGATATTCCCCCTGGCGTTGCCCAGGCGCTGCGTGAAGATCTGGGCGGGGAAATCAATCCCTGCAATGACATTACCGCCAGCCTGCTGTCTGCCGACACTCTGTCTCACGCGGTGGTCATCACGCGCGAACCCGGTATTTTTTGCGGTAAACGCTGGGTGGAAGAGGTGTTTATCCAGTTGGGCGACAAAGCGCAAATTACCTGGCGCGTTGAGGATGGTGATGCGATCACCGCCGATCAGATCCTGTTTGAAGTCACCGGCCCGGCGCCGTTGATCCTCACGGCTGAACGCACCGCGCTGAACTTTGTGCAAACACTCTCCGGTGTAGCAACAGAAGTCAGCCGCTACGTTGCCCTGCTGGAAGGCACGCGCACGCAGCTGCTCGACACGCGTAAAACACTGCCAGGGCTGCGTACCGCGCTGAAGTATGCCGTGCTGTGCGGCGGCGGTGCGAACCATCGCCTGGGTTTGTCCGATGCGTTTCTGATCAAAGAGAACCATATTATTGCCTGTGGCTCGATCGCCAAAGCGGTCGAGAAAGCCTCCTGGCTGCGCCCGGATGTGCCGGTAGAGGTGGAAGTTGAATCGCTGGGCGAGCTGGAACAGGCGTTGCAGGCCGGTGCCGACATCGTGATGCTGGACAACTTTACCGTTGAACAGATGCGTAAAGCCGTCACGTTGAGCAATGGCCGCGCCCTGCTGGAAGTCTCGGGCAATGTGACGGATAAAACTCTGCGGACCTTTGCCGAAACCGGCGTGGACTATATTTCCGTGGGTGCTCTCACCAAACATGTGCGTGCCCTCGACCTGTCGATGCGCTTTCGCTAAGGGTAACGACGCTGAAGAGATATCGCTTCAGCCAGTGCCACGTTGTACCCCAGGCCAGCCAACCGTGCTGGCCTTTTTTCTGTCTGCGTTTCAGTTTTGCGAGACGGCTTCAGGCTCCCCGGCAACTCGATGTAACGACACAAAACTCTTTACGCCCCTCCTCTGAAAGCGGCAGTTTGCCGCTGGCTAGCCCCCCCACCCCCGGATTATGTTGCCAGCCTCAATACACAAGGAGGTTTGCCATGAACTACCAACGGGGCTTTACCCTGATCGAGCTGATGATCGTCATCGCTATTATTGCCATTCTCAGCGCCATCGGCCTGCCCGCTTACCAGGGCTATCTGCAAAAAGCCGCACTCACCGATATGCTGCAAACGGCGATGCCGTATAAAACCGCCGTCGAACTGTGCGCTATTGAACGCGGTGGCAGCGGAAACTGTAGCGCGGGGAGCCACGGCGTGCCGGCTGAACGGACCTCACGCTATGTTTCAGCGCTGACCACCAATGCAGGTGTCATAACCCTTACCGGCCAGGAGAGCCTCCTGGGGCTGAGTGTGAAACTGACGCCTCAGTGGAATAGCAATGACGGTCAGTTAAGCTGGCAGCGCAATTGTAGCAGTACCAATACCGGACTGAAGGACGCCTGTCAGGATGTGTTCCGTTTTGATGAGGAGGAGACGCCATGACAGTTGAAACACAGCGGGCGCTGGAGGCGATCTGCCAGCGTTACCAGGCCGTGATTATTGAATGCAGTCCGCTGCGACTTCACATTGCGCTGGCAGATTCGCCGAGTCACGAAATGATGACTGAATTACGCTTCGCTACGCATAGCGCAATTAATGTCGAGTGCTGGCCGCAGGCAAGGCTGGAGCAGTTTTCCCGACAGACAATAACCACTGCCGCACAGGAACCCACTCCTGAAGAATATAGCGGCTCAGCAGTAGAAAAAATTGATCATCTGCTGGCACAGGCACTGCAAAAACGCGCCTCTGACCTGCATATCGAACCACAGGAAAATGGATTGCGTCTGCGTTTACGCGTCGATGGTGTCATGCAACTGCTGCCGGTAACAGGGTTTGAAAACAGCGCACCGCTCATCGCGCGGCTTAAAATTCTGGCTGGCCTGGATATTGCGGAACGCCGGGTTCCGCAGGACGGGCAGTTCTCTCTGCCCCTGAGCAATAATACGGAGTCATTTCGCCTCTCGACGTTGCCCACCCGCTTCGGTGAAAAAGCGGTGGTACGCCTGTTGCAAAGCGATACCCGGACGATTGCACTGGAGAATATCGGTATGCCCGGCCCGCTTCTCAAGCGCTACCGCGATGCATTGTCACGTCCGCAGGGTATGATTCTGGTCACCGGTCCCACCGGGAGTGGGAAAACATTCACACTTTACAGTGGCCTTAGCTGGCTAAATGTTGCCACACGTAATCTGTGCAGCGTGGAAGATCCGGTGGAGATCCCCCTGGCTGGCGTCAATCAGACCCAGATTCATGCCCGGTCCGGTCTGGATTTCCATCGCGTATTACGCGCACTGCTGCGCCAGGATCCCGATGTCATTATGATCGGTGAGATCCGCGACGGAGAAACCGCTGAGATCGCTGTTAAAGCCGCTCAAACCGGGCATCTGGTGCTGTCGACTCTGCATACTAACTCCACCACTGAAACACTGGTACGCCTGGGGCAGATGGGTGTGCCGGGCTATCTGCTGGCCTCTGCGCTCAAACTGGTGATTGCCCAACGTCTGGTGCGCAAGCTGTGCAAACACTGCCGCCAGCCCGCAGAAGCGACAGCCAATTTCCCGCCTCATCTCTGGCCAGGCACCGTGCAGAACTGGCGTGCAGTGGGCTGTGAACACTGCTTTTCTGGTTTCTATGGCCGTTTGCCACTGTTTGAGCTGCTGCCAATTACTGCACGAATGCAAAATGCTCTGGCAAAATCAGCACGCCCGGAGGAACTGGCAGACATTGCACGTCAGCAGGGACTGAACTCACTGTTTGTTGAGGGGCTTCACTGCGTGAATCGTGGCGATACCACGCTGGAAGAGTTAACCCGTGTAGCGGGTGATAACGATGAATAAACGAGCACTTTTTCGCTGGCAGTCCATTGATGACGATGGGCAGTTGCATCAGGGCAGCAGTTTTGCCACCAGCACCGGGCAGATTGCCGAGGATCTTGCGGCTCTCCATCAGCTTCCGCTAAAGATCACACGTGGCCGCAGTTATGCTCCGCGTCACTGGCAGTGGCAACAAAAGAACGCGTTCGTCCGCCAACTGGCTACACTACTGAAAGCGGGCATTCCGCTGACGGGCAGTTTGCAGCTGCTGGGCGAAGATCATCCTGAACCCGGCTGGCAGGCACTTCTATTGCGGCTTCAACAGAGCATTTCAGCCGGAGAACCCTTCTCACAGGCCCTGGCTGAATGGCCAGATGTTTTCCCACCGCTGTTCCCGGCGCTGGTGCACATCGGCGAACTGACCGGAGAATTGGATGAGTGCTGCCAGCAATTGTCAAGCCAGCAAGAACGGCAGCAACAGCTACAACTGAAAGTGAAAAAAGCACTGCGCTATCCCCTCTTTATTCTGGCGGTCGCCCTGCTGGTCAGTATTGGGATGCTGGTGTTTGTGTTACCGGAGTTTGTAGAGATTTACCGCACCTTTAACGCGCCACTTCCCGCCTTTACCGCCGCGGTCATTGCCGTTTCTCAGGTCATGCAGCAACAGGCACTGATATTCATAGTGTTCATCGTCAGCATCGCTATTTTCTCGAACGTTCAGCGCAGGAAATCCGAGGCCTGGCAGCGTTGCGAACAGCGTCTGTTACTCAGATTACCGCTGGTTGCCGCGCTGTATCAGGGCAGCCTGTTGAGCCAGATATTTACCACACTCTCCATGACCCAGCGTGCAGGGCTGACGCTGCTGCAAAGCCTTGAAGCGGTTGAGAAAACACTTTCACCCCTTCTGTGGCGCGAGGCCATCATGCAGTTGCAGCAACATATCGCCGCCGGTAATCCGTTACATCAGGCGCTGAAGTCGCATGCACTGTTCACCCCACTGTGTTATCAGCTGATCAAGGTGGGCGAAGAGTCAGGTTCACTGGATACGCTGCTGGAAAGGCTGGCAAACTGGCATGAACAGAAGACACACCAGCTGGCCGACCAGTTGGCCGCTGCACTTGAGCCATTAATGATGGTGGTCATTGGGGGCATTGTTGGCACGCTGGTGGTGGCGATGTATCTGCCCGTTTTCCGATTAGGAGATGCGCTGGGTTAAAGGCGATGCCCCCGTCCGGTTGGCCGGGGGCACTGGTAGCGTTAATGGCTATTTTTATCGGTTAAAAATGCGGTTTTCCTGCTCATTAACGCGGATAAACGTCGTGCGCTTGGTCAGTTCTTTCAATCGTTCAGCTCCCACATAGGTACAGGCTGAACGCAGGCCGCCAAGGATATCCCGCGCGGTAAACTCAACAGGACCACGCAGCGGCAACTTAACGGTTTTACCTTCTGCTGCGCGGTACTGCGCCACGCCACCCACATGGCGCTTCATGGCGGACTCTGAACTCATGCCGTAGAACAGCATAAATTGTTCACCGTTCTCTTCGACCAGCGTCCCTTCACATTCATCATGGGCTGCCAGCATACCGCCAAGCATGACAAAATCGGCCCCGCCGCCGAAGGCTTTCGCGACATCGCCAGGCACCGAACAGCCGCCATCACTCACAATTTGCCCGCCCAGTCCATGCGCCGCATCGGCGCATTCAATAACGGCAGACAGCTGCGGATAGCCAACACCCGTTTTCACTCGGGTGGTACAGACAGAACCTGGACCGATACCGACTTTCACAATATCCGCCCCGGAGAGGATCAGCTCCTCGACCATTTCACCCGTGACAACGTTTCCAGCACAGATGGTTTTCCCCGGACAGGCTTCGCGTGCGCGTCGTAGGAAAGCAACAAAGTGCTCAGAGTAGCCGTTAGCCACATCGATACAGATAAAATTGAGTGACGGTGATAACGCGAGAATTTGCTGTAACTTCAGGAAGTCTGCCTCGGACGTACCCGTCGACACCATGACATGCTGAAGCACGGCAGGCGTGGAACGCTCAACAAATGCCCGCCACTGCTCAACGCTGTAATGCTTATGTACTGCGGTAAGAATATCGAATGAGGCCAGCGCTTCCGCCATGCTGAAGGTACCGACGGTATCCATATTCGCGGCAATAATCGGTACGCCTGACCAGGCAATATCTGAGTGCTTGAAGGTAAACTGACGCTCCAGCTCAACCTGAGAACGGCTTTGCAGCGTTGAACGCTTTGGCCGGATAAGAACATCTTTGAAGCCTAACTTAATATCTTCTTCGATACGCATAACAGATTTCCTGGTTGATGGCGTTGGTGCAATAACGCACTCTGCGGGCAGCACTTTCGGTCATAAGCGAATGACCCGCTCCAGTGACGCTATCATACGCGCTAAAAACGCGCCTACAAGACTGCGAAATTTGATTTATTTAGGCTACAATTCGAGAAATTTACCTGTAAATTTGTCTTGTGATCTGTACCTCAAATTTGCCCTCACCGCGCAAATCCCAGTGCGACAAGGCAGAGAGAATCAAGACATATGCGCTATACCGTAGCGCTGACCGGTGGTATCGGCAGCGGAAAAAGCACCATTGCGAATGCCTTTGCCGCACTGGGGATTGATATTGTCGATGCGGATGTTATCGCACGTCAGGTGGTGGAAAAGGGCCAGCCCGCGCTAACCGCCATTCATAGCCGATTTGGCGATGATGTTTTGCACCCGGATGGCTCGTTAAATCGGCCGGCATTACGCCAGAAAATTTTCAGTTCTCCAGAGGAAAAGCGCTGGATTGATAATTTGTTACATCCTCTTATTCATGCAGAAACCCGACAGCAGCTAGCATTAACCCAGTCACTATGGTGTCTGTGGGTGGTTCCCCTGCTGGTGGAGAATAATTTGCAGCATCTGGCTGACCGGGTACTGGTGGTCGATGTAGACCGTGAAACGCAGCTGGCCCGGACCATGAGCCGTGATAACATTAGCCGTGAACAGGCTGAAAATATTCTTGCTGCACAGGCGACGCGCGACGCACGTCTGGCAGTAGCGGATGATATTATTGATAACTGCGGATCGCCTGAGATGGTGATCGCACACGTTGCCGAACTCAACCAACGTTATCTGACGCTGGCTGCGGCAAGCTATCGGGATTAAAAGTATGAGTACAATGGTTCTATTTGAGCATCCTCTGAATGAGAAAATGCGCACCTGGCTGCGTATCGAATTTTTACTAAAACAACTTACTGCCAGCCAGAAAATTACCGACCATTTGGGTGCCCTGACCTTCTTCCGTAATGCTGCCGAACTACTGGACGTCTTTGAACGCGGTGAACTCCGTACAGACATTCTGAAAGAACTCGAACGTCAGCAGCAAAAACTGATGAGCTGGGCAGAAGTGCCTGGCGTAGATATGGCGCGTATAGACACTCTGCGCAGCGATCTTAAAAGCTTTGGCGCCGCATTGATGGCAGCCCCCCGCATGGGCCAACTTCTGCGTGAAGAGCGCCTGATCGCGCTGGTACGCCAACGCCTCAGCATTCCAGGTGGCTGCTGCAGCTTTGATCTGCCTACGCTACATATCTGGCTTCATATTGAACAACATCTACGTGACCAGCAGGTGACAACCTGGATGACTTCGTTAGTACCGATACAGCAGGCGCTGACGATAATCCTCGACCTCATCCGCCAGTCAGGGATATTCCGTAATCACACCAGTCTGAACGGTTTCTTCCAGGATAATGCGGAAGGGGCTGACCTGCTGCGCATGAAACTCCGCCTGGATGATGCGCTATACCCTCAGATCTCTGGCCATAAAAGCCGTTATGCCATCCGTTTTCTGCCGCTGGACAGCGAACGTGGTGAGGTTCCTGCCCGCTTCGATTTCGAGCTGGCCTGTTGTTAAGGTAAGTGTAATGAATGATGTAACCGTAGTGAACTGCCCGACCTGTAGTAAAAAGGTTATCTGGGATGCACTCAGTACCTGGAGGCCGTTCTGCAGCAAACGCTGCCAGTTAATTGACCTGGGTGAATGGGCCGCTGAAGAGAAACGTATCCCCAGCAGCGGTGACCAGACTGACAGCGATGACTGGAGCGAGCAACCATTTGATCGCGAGTGATCATTAAGCGCTGGCTTTCAGCCGCGCAACAATCTCAATGTTTGCGGGGGGGAACGCCTCCGCATCCAGCTCACTCTGCCTGACCCAGCGCTGTGGCTGACCTTCACGCCCCCAGGGCTCGCCATTCCAGCGATCGACGATGAAAAAGTGCAGCGTAACGCGCAAATCGTCGTAGGTGTGATCGATAGTATCGTACGCCGTCGCGTTCACGACCTCGATGCCCGTTTCCTCCAGCAACTCACGTTTCAGCGCCTGTTCTGGTGTTTCGCCCTCCTCCATTTTCCCACCAGGAAACTCCCATCGGTTGGCCATATAAGAGTCCGCGGAGCGCTGTGCTAAAAAAATCTCTCCGTCTTTGCGGATAATGCCAACGGCCACTTGCAGGTGCTTCATGTTTTCCTCACTTCACTGGCTGACTTATTTTTCCCGCCACTATTCCAGCGTTGCCCCTCAATGACAAGTTGTTAAACGGGTAAGATCAGAAAGATCGAGCCTCGCCGCATCACTGAAATGTAACGTGGTGAAAATGTATGCAGCCCTGCCCTTCACTCTGCATCCAGCGCTATAGTGCGCAGCATCATGGAGAGAGGGAGGAAATAATGATGCAATTTGCCACGGAATCAGTATGGATTTACTGGGTGTTGCTGGTGATGTCTGGACTCTGTGTGGGCAGCCTGCTGAATGTGGTGGTTTTCCGGCTTCCGCTGATGATGAAGCGGAACGACCCACACCTGTTCAACCTGGGGTTTCCACGTTCTTACTGCCCACACTGTCAGATATCGCTGACGGTGGGCGATAATATTCCTCTGCTTAGTTGGCTGTGGTTGCACGGGCGCTGTAGGGGCTGCCGGGAAGCCATCTCCTGGCGTTACCCCGCCATCGAAGGTCTGTCACTGCTGATAACACTTCTGCTCGCTGGCCAACTGCCTGCCGGACCGCTGTTGTTGGCCGCATTACTGCTGAGCTGGCTATTGCTGGCGCTGGCAATCATCGACAGCATGCATTTTTTGTTACCGGACAGCCTGACACTTTCTTTGTTATGGGCGGGTCTGCTGTGTCATCTTGCCGGAGTACTGCCCTCAGTGTCTCTGGAACAGGGGATTGCCGGTGCCGCGTTAGGTTATGGGTTATTCTGGCTACTGGCGTGGTGTTATCAGATAGTACGTGGTGAAGAGGGGTTGGGCAGAGGGGATGCGAAACTACTGGCTGCCGGAGGTGCATGGCTGGGATGGCAAGCCCTTCCGCCGCTGCTATTACTGGCTTCATCTCTGGGTATTGCTGTTTTCATGCTGGCACGTCTGCTGGTTAAGCGCCCACTCTCAGCACGTCTACCCTTTGGTCCGGCGCTGGCCACGGCGATCTGGCTACTGTTTCTTTGGCAAAACACATAAAAAAAGGGCCGGAAAATCTCCGGCCCCTGATGTTCTCGTTCGCGGCTAATTACGCCAGGCGACCGTGACACTGCTTGTATTTTTTACCAGAGCCGCACGGGCACAGGTCATTGCGCCCGACTTTACGTTCACCGGTCTGTTCAGCCAGAGACTGTGCTGCTTCAGTATCGGCATCTACGTGGCTCAACTGCTGCTGCTGCGCAAGGCGTTCAGATTCCAGACGACGCTGTTCTTCCATCTGCTCAACTTCTTCCGGCATACGCACCTGAACTTTGCTCAGGGTGCTGATCACTTCATACTTCAGTGATTCCAGCATCGCCGCGAACATCGCGAAGGACTCACGTTTGTATTCCTGCTTAGGATCTTTCTGCGCATAGCCGCGCAGATGGATGCCCTGACGCAGGTAGTCCATTGCCGCCAGGTGCTCTTTCCACAGGGAGTCCAGCGTTTGCAGCATCACGCCTTTCTCGAAGTTGCGCATCATTTCAATGCCAACCACTTCTTCTTTACGCTGATACTGCTCTTTCGCGTTGTCCATGATGCGGTTACGCAGCGTCTCTTCATGCAACTCTGGCTCTTTATCCAGCCATTCCTGAATCGGCAGATTGAGGTCGAAATCGTTGCTCAGGCGCTCCTGCAAACCAGCAACATCCCACATTTCTTCCAGAGACTGTGGCGGAATGTAGCTATCAATGGTGGTTTTAAAGACATCCTCGCGAATGCTGGCGATGGTTTCTGACACATCAGACACATCGAGCAATTCATTACGCTGCGTATAGATCGCACGGCGCTGATCGCTGGCAACGTCATCGTATTCCAGCAGTTGCTTACGGATATCGAAGTTGCGGCTTTCTACTTTACGCTGGGCATTGGCAATGGCTTTGGTCACCCATGGATGCTCAATAGCTTCGCCCGGCTTCATACCCAGTTTACGCATCATGTTGGTCACGCGGTCTGAGGCGAAGATACGCATCAACGCATCTTCCATAGACAGGTAGAAGCGGGATGAACCGTGGTCACCCTGACGACCTGAACGGCCGCGCAGCTGGTTATCGATACGGCGTGATTCATGACGCTCAGTACCGATGATATGCAGGCCGCCTGATGCCAGAACAGCATCGTGACGAATTTTCCACGCACTCTTAATGGTCTCAATTTGCTCAGCCGTCGGCTCTTCGATGGCGGCAATCTCTGACTGCCAGCTGCCGCCCAGCACGATGTCGGTACCACGACCGGCCATGTTAGTCGCGATGGTGACCGCCGCTGGCTGACCCGCCTGTGAGACGATATCGGCTTCACGGGCGTGGAATTTGGCGTTCAGCACTTCGTGTTTGATGCCTGCTTTGGTCAGTTCGTCAGACACCACTTCCGATTTCTCAATCGAGATGGTCCCGACCAGCACTGGCTGGCCGTTAGCGGTACGTTCGCGGATGTCTTCGATGATCGCGCCGATCTTCTCCATTTCCGTCATATAGACCAGATCGGGTAGATCCTTACGTACCATTGGGCGGTTGGTTGGTACCACGATGGTATCCAGCTTGTAGATAGAGCTGAATTCAAATGCTTCGGTATCGGCAGTACCGGTCATCCCGGCCAGTTTGTTATACAGACGGAAGTAGTTCTGGAAGGTGATTGAAGCCAGCGTCTGGTTCTCATTCTGAATTTCCACGCCTTCTTTGGCTTCTACCGCCTGGTGCAGACCATCAGACCAACGACGGCCCTGCATGGTACGGCCGGTATGTTCATCAACGATGATCACTTCGCCATCTTTCACGATGTAGTCAACATCACGGGTGAACAACACGTGGGCGCGCAGTGCAGCGGTCACATGGTGCATCATCATGATATTGCCTGGCGAGTAGAGAGATTCTCCCTCGGCCATAATCCCTTCGCTGACCATCAGTTCTTCAACCGCCACCAGGCCGCGTTCGGTCAGGTGAACCTGACGCGATTTCTCATCAACAGAGAAATGGCCTTCACCCTGGAAGCTGTCAGAATCTTCTTTTTCCTGACGGATCAGGTTCGGGATGATTTTGTTCACTTTGATATACAGCTCAGAGCTGTCTTCAGCAGGGCCGGAGATAATCAACGGAGTACGTGCTTCATCAATCAGGATGGAGTCAACTTCATCCACCAGCGCATAGTTCAGCTTACGCTGTACGCGGTCTTCCGGGCTAAACGCCATGTTGTCGCGCAGGTAGTCAAAGCCGTATTCGTTGTTAGTGCCGTAGGTAATATCAGCAGCATAAGCGGCACGCTTGGCCGGGGCTGGCATGCCTGGCAGGTTGATACCGATGCTCAGGCCGAGGAACTCAAACAGGGCACGGTTATTTTCGGCATCGCGCTGGGCCAGATAGTCGTTGACGGTAACGACGTGAACGCCCTTGCCACTTAACGCGTTGAGGTAAGCAGGCAGGGTTGCGGTCAGGGTTTTACCTTCACCGGTACGCATTTCCGCGATGCAGCGATCGTTCAGAACCATACCACCGAGCAGCTGCACGTCGAAGTGACGCATACCGAACACACGTTTACTGGATTCACGCACGGTCGCAAAAGCTTCCGGGATCAGACTGTCCAGCTCTTCGCCTTTTTCCAGACGCGCACGGAACTCAACGGTTTTCGCTTTCAGCTCTTCATCAGACAGCTTCTCGAAATCCGGTTCCATCTTATTGATCAGGTCTACAGATTTGCGCATACGACGCAGCGTGCGGTCGTTACTGCTACCAAAAACTTTGGTTAATAATTTGGTTAACATAATAAATAATTTCTCTCAGCCACCGTGAATAACGATGGACACTTAATGTTTGATTTTAAACAGACAGATTTTTATGAATTAAGAGATGAGAACGGGTCCGGCACGGATTCCCTGAACCTGGGCCAGCCACAGGCCGGTTTGATGACGAGGTGCGGCTTCAACCTGACGCTGTGCCGTATAGCGAATAATGACTGGCGGTTTTGCTTCGTGGGTCAGCAGTGCATTCAGCGTATCCAGCAGCGCCAGTTTATGGGCTTGATGGGGTTGCTCGGTAACGACTGGTGACACCGACGTTGTCAGCGTAAATGAGAGGTGGCGGATGACCGTACGAATCGCATGCTGATGCCAGTAGTCAACGCTGAGTGATGGACGACGGACGCTCTCAAGCAGCGCCTGGCTGTCAAAGCGCGCAGCGGGGCCAATATCCAGGCTTCGCGCAGAGGTTTCTGCTAAGGTAGTGCGATCGTGCGCTGATGCGTTAGGCAGGCCAAGACTCGCCGCGACCATCCCCAACAGGAGATGCGGCCAGAAATACCGTATGCCAAATTGTCGCCAACGATTAAGAATACCGATCACTGTGTTCCGCCGGAGTTTGCTATGCGAGATAGTCGCCCACAATCAATTGAAAGTTTTTTCGATATGGCTCAGGACCAGAGCGTGCTACAAAACGTGCAGCAACGTGCCATCGCCCTGAACAAGTTGAATCGCGCAGTGCAGGGTATTATCCCCGCTCAACTGCATCCCTGGTGCCGTGTGGCAAACTTCCGTCAGGGGATTCTGGTCATCGAAACAGCCAACGCCAGCTGGTTAATGCGCTTACGCTATGAACAATCCAGTCTGCTGTCAGCATTACGTGCGCAAATATTACCATCATTGACGTCAATCGACATCAGGATAAATCCTTCGCTGGCGGCAAAAGGTCAGGAATATGTACAAGAAAGAAGCAATCAGGCAAAGGACGCAGAAAAACCGCCGATACGGCAGATTAGTGAGCACAGTGCAGAAATTTTACGAAGTGTCGCGAGCCAGAGCCCGGAAAAGCTGAAGAAAATATTAGAACGACTGGCCTCACTGGCCGGAGAAGGTACCAGCTCAACCAGTCGTAATAAGTAGGCTCAGGCTTACGCCAGAACCAGATTTGGTGCCTTGAATTTCACCGGGAGTGCAGCTTCGTCTTCAAACGTTGCCCATTCCCAGGCTTCCTGTTTCGCCAGAACAGCCTGTAACAGCTTGTTGTTCAGCGCATGACCCGATTTGAATGCGGTAAACGCACCAATGATGTTATGGCCACACATGTACAGGTCGCCGATCGCATCCAGCATTTTGTGACGGACGAACTCGTCTTCAAAGCGCAGACCATCTTCGTTCAATACGCGGTAATCATCCACCACGATTGCACAGTCAAAGCTGCCACCAAGGCACAGGCCACGGGACTGCAATGCTTCGATGTCACGCATAAAGCCAAACGTACGAGCACGGCTGATCTGACGCGCAAAGGCGTCTGCAGAGAAGTCCATGCGGTAGCGCTGCGAGCTGGAGTCAATTGCCGGGTGGTTAAAATCAATGGTGAAGTCCAGTGAGAAACCATTGTGCGGCGTAAGCTCAGCCCATTTGTCGCCATCTTCAACCCGGACAGGCTGCTTGATGCGAACAAATTTCTTAGCGCTATTCAGTTCTTCAATACCCGCGTCCATCAGCAGATAAATAAAGGGTGCGGCGCTGCCATCCATAATAGGAATTTCAGGCGCGTTCACTTCCACCACGATATTATCAATGCCGAGTCCCGCAAGGGCTGCATTCAGATGTTCGACCGTTGAAATACGTACGTCATGCTCATTAACCAGGCAAGTACAGAGCATGGTATCACGCACGGATTTGGCATCAGCCGGGAAATCAACCGGTGGATTCAAGTCAGTGCGACGATAGATGACCCCGGTATTAGCCGGCGCAGGGCGTAACGTCAGCATGACTTTTTTGCCGGTGTGTAAACCGACGCCAGTCGTCTGAACAATACGTTTTAATGTCCGTTGTTTGATCATCGTATTATCTCGCAAAAATTAGTCATCCGACCGTCAGTCTACTTCACTGACGGGCAAACACTTTAACACAAAGAGCGAAGAATCCCAATTTCTCGGGTTATTCTTAGTCTGCCTGCTTACGCAGGAAGGCTGGAATATCCAGATAGTCAGGCTCTTTGTTCGTCTGTGCACCCGGATCATTCACCACTTTAGCAGCAGGTTTTTGTTCCTGTGACAACGGGGCTATTCCATGCTGCTGATAACGGTTATCCATCAGCGGCTGGGGGGTTTGTTTGCTGGTAACCAGCGTAATTTCTGGACGTTTGTCCATGCCAATGCCGGTTGCCACGACGGTGACACGCAGCTCGTCGTTCATTTCCGGGTCAAGGGATGTACCGATAACCACGGTGGCGTTGTCAGAGGCGAAAGCACGGATAGTGTTACCCACAGTTTCGAACTCATCCAGACGCAGGTCAAAGCCAGCCGTGATGTTAACCAACACACCACGAGCGCCTGACAGATCGATATCTTCCAGCAGTGGGCTGGAAATCGCCATTTCAGCCGCTTCTTCCGCACGGTCTTCGCCGCACGCCACGCCAGAACCCATCATCGCGTAGCCCATTTCGGACATCACGGTGCGCACGTCAGCAAAGTCGACATTCATCAGGCCAGGGCGAGTAATCAGTTCTGCGATACCCTGCACTGCACCTTTCAGCACGTCGTTAGCCGCGCCGAATGCATCCAGCAGTGAAATCCCACGCCCCAGCACTTTCAGCAGTTTGTCGTTTGGAATAGTGATCAGAGAATCGACATGCTTAGACAGCTCTGCGATACCCTGCTCGGCAAACGCCATGCGCTTCTTGCCTTCAAAATTGAAGGGCTTAGTCACCACAGCAACGGTCAGGATGCCGAGTTCTTTAGCCACTTCCGCCACAACCGGCGCAGCACCCGTACCGGTACCACCACCCATACCTGCGGCGATAAACACCATGTCTGCACCTTCCAGTGCCTGACGCAATGCTTCACGATCTTCTTCTGCAGAGTTACGGCCCACTTCCGGGTTTGCACCCGCACCCAGGCCTTTAGTAATGCCATTACCAATCTGAATGGTCTGGCCTACTGCCGTTTTGCGCAGTGCCTGTGCATCAGTATTTACCGCGAAGAACTCAACGCCTTCAATACGCTCACGCACCATATGCTCAACAGCGTTACCGCCGCCGCCGCCGACGCCGATGACTTTAATCACCGCATCGTTGGTTAATTCCATAGGTTCAAACATAATTTCTCTCCGTTATGTGCCTGTTCGCCTGGAGATCACTAAAAAGTCTATACCTGCAACTTAATAATTGCTTAGGTACAGCATGATCCCCTTTGGTAAAAATTAAAACTCTTTTCTCAGCCAGCTGTTGATTTTCTTGAACCAATTACCCACTGAGGCTCTTTTTTCTACTTCTGCCTCACCGTTAAGGTGAGATTCTTTTCCGTAGTGCAGTAAGCCAACCGCCGTTGAGTAGTAAGGCTCCTGCGCGTAATCCGTTAATCCCGTGATATTCAGCGGCTGTCCGATGCGTACCTGCGTGTGGAACACACGCTGTGCGCAAGCCGCCAATCCTTCAATCTGTGCCGCGCCGCCGGTCAGTACGATACCGGCCGCGAGGTGATGTTTAACGCCCTGCTGGCGAAGCTGCTCCTGCAATTGCAGGATTTCGTCGTTAACCAGATTAAGCAGCTCGGTGTAACGCGGTTCAATGACCTCTGCCAGCGTTTGACGTTGCAGGCTACGTGGCGGACGGCCCCCCACACTTGGCACTTCCACATTTTCGTCTTTACCGACAATGGAACCCAGCGCACAGCCGTGGCGCACTTTAATCGCTTCTGCGTCGGTCGGCGGCGTGCCGAAGGCGTAGGCGATATCGCTGGTGACCACGTTACCCGCGTACGGAATAACTTTGGTGTGGCGCAATGCACCACCGGTATATACGGCGATATCCATTGTGCCGCCACCCACGTCAACGACGCAGACGCCCAGCTCGCGCTCATCTTCAGTCAACACGGCAAAGCTGGAAGCCAACCCGGCGAAAATCAACTGATCTACTTTCAAACCACAGCGTTCTACCGCTTTGACGATGTTCTTCGCCATATCATTGTGACAGGTGATCAGATGCACTTTCGCCTGCATGCGCACCCCGGATAATCCAACCGGATTTTTGATCCCTTCCTGATAGTCGATCGCATATTCTTGCGGAATAACATGGAGGATGCGGTGTTCATCACGAACACGGACGGATTTCGCGGTGTGTACCACATTCTCCACATCTTCCTGTGTCACTTCCTCTTCGGAAATAGGAACCATCCCTATTTCGTTCTGACAACTGATATGTTTGCCCGATAATGCAAGGTAAACCGACGAAATCTGGCAATCAGCCATCAGTTCGGCTTGGTCGATAGCACGCTGAACGCATTTGACTACCGACTCCAGGTCATTGACCCCGCCTTTATCCATCCCACGAGACGGGCAACTGCCCACCCCGATAATATTCACCATGCCATCAGGCAGAACTTCCCCTACCAGGGCGGCCACCTTCGCGGTGCCTATCTCGAGTCCAACTACCAGTTTTCTGTCCGTCGACTTGATCATTGTTGTTTAGCCTGTGCCTGTGCCTGAGTTTGTTGCTGTTGCTGATTACTGTCAGCGGCCGCGATAGGTGCCGGTGCCCATCCTACTGCTGCGCCCGAGTCATAACGCAGATCAACGTAGGTAATAAGCTTGTTATCCAACTGGGCCTGCTTTTGCAGAGTAGGGTATAACTCGATGAAGCGTTGCAGCCGCTTCATGTCTTCGTTTCGCCCCAGCTCAAGCCGGATATCATCCTGTAACACCAACTGCCATGAACGCCGTGCGGTCATGGATGCCGCTTTCAATTTCAATTTACTGGCCGCCAGAACATCACTCATCTGGTGGAAGCCGGTTAACACTTCGGACTCGCTGCCTTCAGGGCCATATAGCATCGGCATCACTTCTTTGCCGATATGACTGGCCGGGACGCTAAACGATTTCCCCTCTGCATCAACCATATGCACATCATTCCAGCGTGCAACCGGGACATACTCAACCAGATGAATTTTTAATTCGTCCGGCCACTGCTTACGTACACTCACCTGTTGGATCCACGGTAAGCGTTCAATCTGTTGCTGAATAACGTCCACATCCTGTGACATAAACGTGCCGGGTTCACCCAGCGACAAAATCGCCTGGCGGATGTCATCGTTAGTGGTGTAATGCGTCTGTCCGGTGACCACCAACTTCGACAGCGGAAGCCTGGAAGCATCGTTCATCCACTTCAGCACCACAAAACCACCCGCCAGCATCACACCGATGACCATCAGCAGGAAAACGATCCCGGCAAGGCGCGAACCGTTACTGCGCCCGGTCCCGGTGCGTGCATTTTCCTGCGCTTCACGGTTGCGGACATTCAGAGCAGCCTGAGACATATCAGTCGGCCAGTTCCAAAATGCGCGTCACCAACTGTGAAAAGCTCATGCCAGCCTGTTTTGCCGCCATTGGCACCAGACTGTGGCTGGTCATTCCTGGGGAAGTATTCACTTCCAGCAGGTAGAAACGCCCGTCGCCACCCATCATCACATCAACACGGCCCCAGCCGCTGCAACCCAGTGCACGCCATGCCGCAGTCACCAGTTCACTTAATTCCACTTCCTGCTCCGCACTCAGCCCAGATGGACAGAAGTATTGAGTATCGTCAGAAATGTATTTTGCCTCATAGTCATAGAACTCACTGGCAGTCTGAATACGGATAGACGGTAAGATTTCTTCACCAATCACGCCCACCGTATACTCCGGCCCGCTAAGAAATGCTTCTACCAGCACTTCATCGTCATGACGGAAAGCTTCATCCAGCGCAGCAGGGAATTGATACGCTTCATTTACCCGCGAGATACCTACGCTCGAACCTTCACGGCTCGGCTTGACGAACAGCGGCAGGCCCAGCGCATCGATGCTGGCCAGTTCCTCAGGCGTCAGGCCTTCATCCATCTGTTTACGCGTCAGGGCGACAAATGGCGAAACCGGTAAACCACAGCCCTGCCACAGATACTTACTGCGCAGTTTGTCCATGGTGATAGCCGACGCCATAACACCACTGCCGGTGTAAGGAATGTTGAGAAATTCCAACACGCCCTGCAATGTTCCATCTTCACCGCCACGGCCATGCAGGGCGATAAAGGCTTTATCAAAGCCCTGTTCTTTCAGTTGTAAAACAGGGACGTCACGGATATCGACCGGATGTGCATCAATGCCCGCTTCCTGCAAACCTTTCAGTACCGCAGCGCCAGATAACAGCGATACGTCACGTTCTGCGGAGGTTCCACCCAGCAATACCGCTACTTTCTCAGCCATGATGTTCCTCATTAATCGTCTGCAGTTGTAACTTTTGCTCGGACAAAGTGCGGGCAATACGCCCAACGTTACCGGCCCCCTGGACCAGAATCAGATCGTTGCCGGACAGTTTTGGCAACAGCATTTCCAATACCGCATCGTGGTCAGAGACCAGGATAGGGTCAACCTTGCCACGACCACGGATCGTGCGGCACAGGGAGCGGCTGTCTGCACCAGGGATCGGCGATTCGCCAGCCGCATAGACATCGAGCATCAACAACACATCAACCTGCGACAAAACATTAGCAAAATCATCGTATAAATCGCGAGTACGGGTATAGCGGTGCGGCTGGAAGATCATCACCAGATTTTTATCCGGCCATCCCGCACGTGCTGCTTTGATCGTGACGTCCACTTCCGTTGGATGGTGGCCATAATCATCCACCAGCATCGCGGTACCGCTCTGGCCCTTCGCGTCAGTCACCGGATACTCACCCAGGAAGTCAAAGCGACGTCCGGTACCCTGGAAGCTCTCCAGCGCACTGAGAATATCTTCATCCTCAATGTTCTCTTCGGTCGCCACTGCCACCGCAGCTGCTGCATTCAGCGCATTGTGTCGGCCCGGCGCATTCAGCGTAACGTGCATCAGCGGTTTATCATGGCGCACCAGGGTAAAGTGCCCGCGTGCACCGCGCTGTTCGTAGTTCTCAACGCGCACATCGGCGTCATCGCTAAAGCCGTAAGTGGTGATCTGGCGACCCACGCGTGGGATCAAATCACGGATCACCGCATCATCGACACACAACACGGCGCGTCCATAAAACGGCAAATTATGCAGAAAATTTATAAACGTCTGCTTTAAATTTTCGAAGTCGCCCTGGTAGGTATCCATATGATCGGCTTCGATATTCGTGACAATCGCCACCATCGGCTGCAAATGCAGGAACGACGCATCGCTCTCATCGGCTTCTGCGATCAGGTAGCGGCTGCTGCCAAGGCGCGCATGCGTCCCAGCCGCTTTTACCAGGCCACCATTAACAAACGTCGGGTCGAGGCCGCCTTCAGCGTAAATGCTCGACACCATCGCAGTGGTGGTCGTCTTGCCATGCGTACCGGCAATCGCAATCCCATGACGAAAGCGCATGAGTTCAGCCAGCATTTCCGCGCGGCGGATCACCGGGATACGAGCTTCACGTGCAGCCACCACTTCCGGGTTGTCCTGCGATACCGCGGTGGACACAACCACGACGCTGGCATCACTGACGTTTTCCGGGCGATGGTTAAAGTAAATGGTCGCCCCCAGTGCGCTCAGATGCTGCGTCACCGCATTCGGTGCCAGATCTGACCCACTGATTTCATAACCTTCGTTCGCTAACACTTCGGCAATACCACCCATGCCAGCACCACCGATGCCAACAAAGTGAATGTGCCGGACGCGACGCATCTCGGGCACGATCGAACGCAGTTTTGCCAGTTGCTGTGTATTCATCTCTTACCTGTGTTGCTGCGGGTTGGGCGTAACCAACCCTTACAATTTTGGGTCGGGTTGACCCGCCCTCTGGAAATCATTTTGCCGCTTTGCTAACTTCAGCCGCGACACGCTCAGTGGCATCCGGGATCGCCACCGCGCGAGCTTTTTCAGCCATCTGCAATAACGTTGCACGATCCCAGCGTGCCAGCGTCGCAGCCACCACCTCAGCGGTGAACTCCGGCTGCTCGTAAATTTTGGCCGCCCCGGCCTGCTCAAGCGGCAGGGCATTCCAGTACTGCTGACGATCTTTATGCTGGAATGGCACGAAGACCGCCGGTAACCCTGCTGCCGCCACTTCACTGACGGTCAACGCGCCGGAACGACAGACCACAACATCGGCCCAGGCGTAAGCACTCGCCATATCGTCGATAAACTCCGACACCCGATGTTGCGTCTGGTTCACACGCGCGTAATGCTGATTCACTGCGTCAAGCGCGCCCTTGCCCACCTGATGCCACAAGCTGATGTCATCGCCCAGCAACTCTGCCACCTGAGGCATCGTCTGGTTGAGCACACGTGCGCCCTGACTGCCGCCGATAACCAGTATGCGGGTTGGGCCTTCGCGCCCGGCTAAACGCACTGCTGGTAACGGCAGTGCCAGCACATCGGTCCGCACCGGGTTACCCACCACTTCCGCTTGAGGAAATGCGCCAGGAAACGCCTGCATCACGGTGGTGGCAATCTTTGCCAGCCATTTGTTGGTTAATCCGGCAATGCCGTTCTGTTCGTGTAGCACCACCGGGATGCCACAACTCCAGGCCGCCAGGCCACCGGGACCGGAAACATAACCGCCCATTCCCAGTACGACATCCGGCTTCCAGGCTTTCATAATCGCCCGCGCCTGACGCCAGGCGTTGAAGATACGCAATGGCGCAGCAAGTAATGCTTTAAACCCTTTGCCACGCAGTCCGCTGATGCGGATAAAATCAATGTCGATACCATGCTTCGGCACTAAGTCCGCTTCCATTCGGTCAGCGGTACCCAGCCAGCGCACCTGCCAGCCCTGTGCCATCAGATGATGTGCCACTGCCAGCCCGGGAAATACATGCCCTCCGGTACCGCCAGCCATCACCATCAGTCGCTTTCCACTCATCGACTACCCTCTGCTAAACGCCTGCGCTTTCGCCAGACGCGTTTCATAATCTATACGTAATAAAAATACGATAGCGGTCGACATAATAATCAAACTCGAACCACCGTAGCTGATCAGCGGCAACGTCAGACCTTTGGTCGGTAACATGCCCGCGGCGGCCCCAACATTCACCAGCGCCTGGAAGCTAAACCAGACACCGATAGAACAGGCCAGAAAGCCCGAAAACCGCTGATCGAGCTCTAGCGCACGACGTCCGATGGACATCGCGCGAAAAGCGACGAAGAATACCATTAACAGAGCTAAAACCACACCGATATAACCCAGTTCTTCGCCGAGAATCGAGAAGATAAAATCGGTGTGTGCCTCCGGTAAATACTCCAGTTTTTGCACAGAGTTACCTAATCCCTGCCCCCAGAACTCGCCTCGACCAAAAGCCATCAGCGATTGGGTTAACTGGTAACCACTGCCGAACGGATCTTCCCAGGGGTTCCAGAAAGAGGTCACGCGACGCATTCGGTAAGGTTCAGCAACAATCAGCAGGCAGACGGCAAAAATACCGGAGCCGATAATCGCCAGGAACTGCCACAGTTTCGCCCCCGCCAGGAACAGCATGGCCAGCGTAGTGACAAACAGCACCACCACCGTACCGAGATCAGGCTGAGCCAGCAGCAACACGGCCAGCACCACCATCACGCCCATTGGCTTACAGAAGCCCCAGAAGTTGTTACGCACTTCCTCTACCTTGCGCACCAGGTAGCTGGCGAGGTAACAGAACAGCGTCAGCTTCGATAATTCCGCAGGCTGAATACGCAGTGGTCCAAGAGCAATCCAGCGCGATGCCCCGTTAACTGAGCTACCCACCACCAGCACGATCAGCAGCATCAACACGGAGGCCAGCAGCATGATGTTGCTGTAACGCTGCCAGAAATCCATCGGGACACGCAGGGTGACCAGTGACATCCCCAGCGCCAGCAGCAGATAGAAGGCGTCACGCTTGGCAAAATAGAACGGGTCGTCAGACAGGCGCTGCCCTACCGGCATCGACGCGGACGTCACCATCACGAAACCAATAATCGCCAGGCCAAACGTCAGCCACAGCAGAGTACGGTCATACAGCACAATAGAGTTGGTATCACTTTCACGCGATCCCATTACCCAGGACTTCAGGCGTTCGGACAGGCCACCGGCCAGGCTCAGACCCGGAACACGCATCAGTTTGCCTCCCGCGCCAGTTGAGCGAAGAGGTCACCACGCTGCTCAAAGTTCTTAAACTGATCGAGACTGGCGCAGGCCGGAGAGAGCAGCACCAGATCGCCAGGCTGAACGTTGTTGGCGATCTGCTGCATCGCTTCAGCCATCGTGTCCGTCTGCACGGCAATTTCCGGGCGCAAGGCGGCCAGCGCCTCACCGTCACGGCCAAAGCAATAAATACGGATACGGTCGCCCTGCAAATAGCGACTCAGCGCGCTGAAGTCAGCCGACTTGCCATCCCCCCCCAGCAGCAACCAGAGCGTTCCTTTCACCTGTAAACCATTCAGCGCAGCTTCTGTACTGCCGACATTGGTGGCTTTGGAATCATTAATCCAGCGTACGCCGTTGTGCTCATGCACCAGCTGGAAGCGGTGTGGCAGGCCACCAAAGGTGGTTAACGCTTTCAGGCTGGTAGCACGCGGCAGGCCAACAGCATCGGCCAGCGCCAGTGCCGCCAGGGCATTGGTATAGTTATGCTGACCGACGAGGTGCATTTCGTCGGTGTTTAAGACTTTCTCGCCTTTCACTCGCAGCCAGATACTCCCCTGCTGGCGGTTAAGATGATAATCGCCCACATCAGCACCAAAACTGACACAACGTTTATCCGCTCCGCGTACCGGCATGGTCATCGCATCATCAGCGTTAACCACGCAGACGGCGGCATTTTCATAAATGCGTAATTTGGCGGCGCGATACTGCTGCATGCCCAGCGGATAGCGATCCATATGATCTTCAGTGACGTTAAGGATCGTGGCCGCCGCCGCCTGCAGACTGTGGGTAGTTTCCAGCTGAAAGCTCGAAAGTTCAAGCACATACAGCTGCGCGGGGTTGTTCAGCAGCATCAACGCCGGCAGACCAATATTGCCACCGACGCCAACCTGCCAGCCCGCCGCTTTCGCCATTTCTCCGACCAGCGTTGTGACGGTGCTTTTACCATTGGAACCGGTGATAGCGACAATCGGTGCCTGCGCTTCACGACAGAACAGCTCGATATCGCCAACGATTTCCACACCGGCATCTGCCGCATCCATCAGCGACGGATGGGCCAGCGCCATACCCGGGCTGGCAACAATCAGATCGGCACTTTGCAGCCAGTCGTCATTTAACGATCCCAACCAGCGCTCGACATTTTCCGGTAGTTTTTCCAACCCTGGAGGCACGACACGGGTATCCATCACGCGTGGCGTTACGCCGCGTGAGACAAAGAAATCAACACAGGAGAGACCCGTCAGGCCCAACCCGATAATGACCACTTTTTTACCCTGATAGTCAGCCATAATTAACGCACCTTCAGTGTTGCCAGGCCAATCAGCACCAGCATCAGAGAAATGATCCAGAAGCGCACGATGACACGAGGTTCTGGCCAGCCTTTCAATTCATAGTGATGGTGGATCGGCGCCATGCGGAAAATACGTTGCCCGCGTAATTTGAACGACCCGACCTGCAGGATCACCGACAGGGTTTCCACCACAAACACACCGCCCATAATCACCAGCAGGAACTCCTGGCGCAGCAGCACGGCGATGGTTCCCAGCGCGCCACCCAGCGCCAGTGAACCCACATCACCCATAAAGACCTGTGCCGGGTAGGTGTTGAACCACAGGAAACCTAAGCCCGCACCGACAATCGCGGTACAAACAATCACCAGCTCACCGGCATGGCGCAGATACGGGATATGCAGGTACTCAGCAAACTTGACGTTACCCGTCGCCCAGGCCACAAGGGCAAAGCCCGCAGCAACGAATACGGTCGGCATAATCGCCAGGCCATCCAGGCCATCGGTCAAATTGACCGCGTTGCTGGTGCCGACAATCACAAAGTAAGCCAGCAGCAGATACATCAGCCCCAGCTGTGGCATCACGTCTTTAAAGAACGGCACCACCAGCTCGGTCGCCGGGGTATCCTTGCCGATCATGTACATCACGAAAGCCGCAGCCAGCGCAATCACCGACTGCCAGAAGTATTTCCAGCGGGCAATAAGACCCTTGGTGTCTTTACGCACGACTTTACGATAGTCATCCACAAAGCCAACGGCGCCATAGCCTAACAACACGAACAGCACGCACCAGACATACGGATTGGAAGGATAGGCCCACAGCAGCACGGAAATCGTGATGGCCGTGAGGATCATAATCCCGCCCATCGTCGGCGTACCGCGCTTGCTGAAATGGGATTCAGGGCCGTCATTACGCACAACCTGACCAAAAGACATTTCCTGCAGACGGGCGATCATACGCGGCCCCATCCACAAGGAGATAAACAGCGCGGTCAGCAGGCTGACGATGGCGCGAAACGTCAGATATGAAAAGACGTTAAAGCCAGAATAAAATGTGACCAGATGCTCGGCCAGCCAGACTAACATGCGCCTTTCTCCTGTAAGGTTTGCACAACCTGCTCCATCGCAGCACTGCGCGAACCTTTAACCAATACGGTAATCTGTTGATGTTGTGACAGCAGCTCACGTGCACGTGCGCTGAGTGCCGTCTTATCGCGGAAGTGTTCACCGACACCGCTGGCATCAGAGATGCCCTGGCTGAGTGAACCTACACTTAATACTTTGTCGATACCTGCAGCCTGTATGGCTGCGCCCACCTGGCGGTGGCACTCTGCGGCCTCAGCGCCCAGCTCGCCCATATCGCCGACAATCATCACGCGATAGCCCGGCATCTCAGCCAGTACCTGTGCTGCGGCTGTCATGGAACCCACGTTGGCGTTGTAGCTGTCGTCCAGCAGTAACTGCTCTGCATTCAATGCCACCGGGAACAAACGCCCCGGAACAGCTTTCAGCGAACTCAGCCCCTGCTGTACCGCACTCAGCGGTGCGCCAACCGATAACGCCAGCGCACTGGCGGCAAGCGCATTAGCAATATTGTGACGCCCCGGCAGCGGCAGCATAACGCCCACATCACCTTGCGGGGTGTGCAGGGTGAAATGCGTGCCCTGGGTGCTAAACGTCACATCCGTGGCATAAAAATCACTGTCAGCCTGCTGCTCTGGCGAAAAACGCCAGACCGTTTTGGCATGCAGCGTCTGCTGCCAGTGCGGCCAGTCATTGCTGTCGCTGTTGATAATGGCTGTGCCATGAAGCGGCAGACCGTTAAAAATTTCACCTTTGGCTTTCGCCACGCCCGCCAGCGATCCGAAACCTTCCAGGTGCGCGGCAGCAAGGTTATTTACCAGCGCCGTTTCCGGGCGGGTCAGCTCGGTGGTGTACGCGATCTCGCCCTGGTGGTTAGCCCCCAGTTCAATCACCGCATACTGATGATCGGTTGTCAGACGCAGCAAGGTCAGCGGCACGCCGATATCGTTATTCAGGTTTCCAGCGGTATACAGCGTCTCGCCGCATTCACGCAGGATAGCGGCCGTCATCTCTTTGACAGAGGTCTTGCCAGAAGAGCCGGTCAGCGCCACAACGCGGGCACCTGACTGCTGGCGCACCCAGCCAGCCAGCTGACCCAGTGCAAT
This sequence comes from Erwinia sp. AnSW2-5, assembly GCF_045107195.1. Lineage (NCBI taxonomy): Bacteria > Pseudomonadati > Pseudomonadota > Gammaproteobacteria > Enterobacterales > Erwiniaceae > Erwinia > Erwinia sp. AnSW2-5. The sequence continues at coordinate 43,544 of NZ_JBJGXA010000037.1, read as the reverse complement.
GCGGGTATCCGCCACCACCACCTGCGGCACAGCGGCAGGTAAGTGTTTACTCACCAGTAGCGCCAGTGCCCCGGCAGTGAGCGCATCAGCAACAAAGTCATGCGCATCAAATCGCTCGCCTTTCAGGGCGATAAACAGGCAGCCTGCGGTGACCTTGCGGGTATCCGTGGTGACCGCATCGATCGTCAGATCGCCGCCATACAGCGTGCCGCCAGTGATGTCTGCCAGTTGCTGCAGCGTAAAAGCAATCACGCGAGCACCCCCAGCAGACGGGCGACGGTCACACGGTCGGAGTAATCAAAACGCTGGTTGCCGATGATCTGATAATCTTCATGGCCTTTACCGGCCACCAGTACAATGTCGCCTTCCTGCGCCTGCATCACGGTGTTAGTGACGGCTTGCGCACGTCCCATCACCACGCGTGCACGACCCGCATCCAGCAGCCCACTCAGTACATCCGCAACAATCGCCGCCGGATCTTCACTGCGCGGGTTGTCGTCAGTAATCACCACGACATCGGCAAACTGCTCAGCAATCGCCCCCATCAGCGGACGTTTACCTTTGTCACGGTCACCACCGCAGCCAAACAGGCACCACAGCTGGCCTTTACAGTGCAAACGCGCGGCTGCCAGCGCTTTTTCCAGCGCATCTGGCGTGTGGGCATAATCCACCACCACCGTCGGTTTGCCCGGTGCGCTGAACACTTCCATACGCCCGGTCACTGGCAGCAGCTGCCGGGCTGTAGAGGTCAGTGCCGCCAGCGGATAATCCAGAGACAGCAACGTCGCCAGTGCCACCAGCAAATTGCTGACGTTAAATGCGCCCATCAGGCGGCTTTCAATTTCGCCGTTACCCCAGCTGGATTCAAAGCGCACGGAGGCACCACCATCGTGGTAATGAACGTCTGTTGCTTTCAGCCAGCGCCCACGGCAAGCCGGCTGTAAATTATTTTCCATCGTGACCGCAACGGCATCCGGCAGTTTTTCCAACCAGCGGCGACCCACCTCGTCGTCAGCATTGATGATCGCCTGGCCCACCTGATGCTCGGAGAACAGCAGCCATTTAGCCGCTTCGTAGCGCGTCATATCACCGTGATAGTCGAGGTGATCGCGGCTCAGGTTAGTGAACGCGGCCGCCGCAAACGGCAGAGCAGCCACACGGTGCTGCACCAGGCCATGTGAAGAGACTTCCATCGCTGCCAGCGTGGCGCCTTTGCTCACCAGCGAGGCCAGAAGGTGCTGTACATCCACCGCCGAGCCCGTGGTATTTTCCGCAGGCGCAAGCTGTCCGTAGACGCCGTTACCTACCGTACCCATCACCGCACCGGTTTCGCCCAGCAACTGCGCCCACTGAGCCAGCAATTGAGTGATGGTGGTTTTTCCGTTCGTGCCCGTGACGCCAATCAGCTTCAGTTTCTCACCCGGCTGCTGATAAAAACGCCCGGCCAGCGCCGACAGACGCTGAGAAAGCTGTGCGAGGAAGATCACCGGCACACCGTGCATCTGCACGATCTGTCCGTCTTCTGCTTCACCTTCGGCTTCGGCAATCACTGCCGCCACGCCCTGGGCAATCGCCTGAGGAATAAAACGGCGCCCGTCGGCCGCGTGGCCTTTTATCGCCACAAACAAATCGCCGGATGCCGCAATACGGCTGTCCAGCGTCATTTCACGCAGTGGGAGCTCCGGTGCGCCAGGCACCCAGGGGGCCAGTAAGTCGCGCAGATTACGATCGGTCACTCGATCCCTCATTCTTGTTAGTTACCATCTCGTTCTTGTCACTGGTGGGTAGCGCATCCGGTTCAACGTTCATGGTGCGCAATACACCGCCCATGATGGCGCCAAACACGGGTGCAGATACCGCACCGCCGTAATATTTGCCCGCCTGGGGATCGTTAATCACCACCACCAGTGCAAAACGAGGGTTGCTGGCTGGTGCAACACCAGCGGTATAAGCAATGTATTTGTTCACGTACTTACCATCCGGGCCAACTTTCTTCGCTGTACCGGTTTTAATGGCAATACGGTAACCCTTGATCGCGGCTTTCACGCCACCGCCACCGGGCAGAGCAACGCTTTCCATCATGTGCAATACGGTGCGCACCTGCGATTCAGGGAAAATGCGTTGACCCGCCACTGGCGGGTCAACTTTGGTAATCGACAATGGGCGATAGATGCCGTAGCTGCCCATTGTTGCGTAGACTCGCGCTAACTGTAACGGCGTTACCATTAGCCCATAGCCGAAAGAGAAGGTGGCCCTCTCTATGTCAGACCACCGTTGTTTTTGAGGATATAAGCCACTGCTTTCTCCGACCAACCCCAAATTGGTCGCTTTGCCTAACCCAAAACGTGAGTAAGTATCCACTAACGCGCTGGACGGCATCGCTAACGCCAGTCGTGAAACACCGACGTTAGACGACTTCTGTAGTACCCCGGTCAGGGTCAATTCGCTGTAACGCGCCACGTCTTTAATCTCATGGCCGTTAATCCGGTAAGGTACCGTGTTCAATACGCTGCCTTCACGCACGACGCCACGTTGCAGCGCGGCCATCACCACCATCGGTTTGACGGTTGAACCCGGTTCGAAAATATCGGTGATAGCGCGGTTACGCATCACATCTTTGGTGGTGCCAGCCAGGTTATTGGGGTTGTAGGCCGGGCTGTTTGCCATCGCCAGCACTTCGCCCGTGTTTACATCCACCAGCACCGCCGTACCTGATTCCGCTTTGTTAAACGCCACAGCATTATTCAGCTCGCGATAGACCTGGGCCTGGAGGCGTTCGTCGATGCTCAACGCCAGGTTATGTGCCGCCTGGCTGTCTACCGTGGAAATATCTTCAATCACACGGCCGAAACGGTCTTTACGCACCGTACGTTCACCCGGCTGACCGGTGAGCCACTTATCAAAACTTTTCTCAACGCCTTCAATACCCTGTCCATCGATGTTAGTGAAACCAATCAGATGGGAGGTAACCTGCCCGGCAGGGTAATAGCGGCGTGACTCTTCACGCAGGAAGATACCCGGCAGTTTGAGTTTTTTGATGTAATCGCCAATGGCAGGATTCACTTGACGAGCCAGATACACAAAGCGGCCATTCGGGTTGGCATTAACACGTGCCGCCAGCTGGTCAAGGGGGATAGAGAGCGCATCGGACAGGGCTTTCCAGCGACTGTCGAGCGTAATACCGCCTTTGTTATGCAGTTCTTTCGGATCGGCCCAGATAGCATTGACCGGCACGCTGACCGCCAGTGGTCGGCCTGCACGGTCGCTGATCATGCCGCGCGAGGTCGGGATGGCCTGAACGCGCAGCGAGCGCATATCCCCTTCGCGTACCAGGCGGTCAGGGTTAATAACCTGAAGATACGCAACCCGCAGTAGCAAACCTGCCAACGCCAGAAAAATACAGCCACACAGCAACGCAAAACGCCAGCTTACAAAGCTGGCCTGATCTTCCGGGCGTTTCGACTTTTGCGTCTTGGTTGCTGCTCTCATTAAGTCCGTGTGTCCTTATTGCTGTACCACAATATTTTCCTGGGAAGGATCAACGTGTTGCATCTGAAGTTTTTCCGTTGCTGTGCGCTCCACCCGGCTATGATCGCCCAGTGCATTCTCTTCAAGGATGAGGTTGCGCCACTCGATATCAAGAGCGTCACGTTCCAGCACCAGCTGCTCACGCTGTGCGGTCAGCAGGCGCGTTTTGTGCGCCGTCGTCACCACCAGCACGGCTGAAACCAGCGAAGCAACCAGAAGGATCAATGGGATCTTGCCATGGCGCAGCAGGTCCCCACCGATCACACCTGGCAAGCTGTGACGCTCGTTGCCGATCATGACTCCGTGCGCTCCGCAATACGCAGTACGGAACTGCGCGCGCGCGGGTTCTCACCGACTTCAGCATCGCCAGGCATCATTTTCCCCAAGGCTTTCAGACGACGTCCGCCCAGGCTGTTCAGCTGCGCTTCGGTCATCGGGATACCGTGAGGCACCTGAGGACCACGGCTCTGCTCGCGCATAAAACGCTTCACAATGCGGTCTTCCAGAGAGTGGAAGCTGATCACCGACAATCGTCCACCGGGTGATAGCGCACTCAGCGCACCTTTCAGCGCCTGCTCAATCTCTTCCAGCTCACTGTTCACCCAGATACGGATCGCCTGGAAGCTACGCGTGGCAGGGTGTTTAAACTTGTCTTTCACCGGCGTTGCCGCATAGATCACGTCGGCCAACTCTTTGGTTCGGGTCATTGGCTGTTCGCGGTTACGCTCAACAATGGCGCGCGCGATACGCTTGGCAAAACGCTCTTCACCAAAGGTTTTCAGCACAAAGACAATGTCTGTTTCTTCTGCTTTCAGCAGCCATTCGGCCGCCGACTGACCGCGCGTTGGGTCCATACGCATATCCAGTGGCCCGTCGCGCATAAAGGAGAAGCCACGTTCGGCATCATCCAGCTGCGGTGACGAAACCCCGAGATCAAGCAGGATCCCATCGATTTTCCCGGTGAGCCCACGCTCTTCGGCATACTCTGCCAGCGCGGAAAAAGGGCCATGAATAATGTTGAAGCGTGGGTCGGTGATCTCAGCAGCGGCTGCAATAGCCTGCGGATCGCGGTCGATGGCATACAAACGTCCCTGCTCACCCAGTTGGGAGAGGATCAGGCGTGAATGTCCACCGCGCCCAAAGGTGCCATCAATGTAGATGCCGTCAGGTTGAATATTGAGGCCGTTTACCGCCTCGTCTAACAGCACTGTGGTGTGTTTAAAAGTATCCTGCATAACTATAAAGACAAATCCTGTAGCCGGTCAGACAAAGGCGCCTGAGAGGACTGCTCTGCGTCAATATCTTCCTTGACTTGTTGATACCAAGTCTGTTCATCCCACAGTTCAAACTTGTTGAACTGTCCAACCAGCATCACTTCTTTTGTCAGGCTCGCGTGTTGACGAAGGGTATTCGCCAGCAGTAGGCGTCCTGCGTTATCCATCTGGCATTCACTGGCGTGCCCCAACAACAGGCGTTGTACACGGCGCTCCGCTGGGTTCATGCTGGATAAACGAGACAGCTTTTGTTCAATAACTTCCCATTCGGGCAGAGTGTAAAGCAACAGGCATGGCTGGTGGAGGTCAATGGTACAAACCATTTGCCCTTGTGATTCCCCGATCAGCGTTTCGCGATAACGCGTTGGCACGGCAAGCCGCCCTTTGCTGTCGAGATTGACTAACGTTGCTCCTCGGAACATGCCAGCCTCACCCCCCAGTTAACCAAGTTCACCACTTAACTCCACAAATTCCCACCAAAGAGTGTACGGAGCAGAGGAAAACATTGTCAAGCCGCAGCAATGGCTGATTGGCATTATTTCTTCGTGAGGTAAAATGCGGAGAAGTTAAAAACAAACGACCTGAAGAGGAAATTTAAAAATAAACTAATGAATAATGGCAGGAAATTCTCACGGGCTTGTCAATTTCTCAAAAACTTACCACTTTCTCATCGCCAAAAAATAAGCTGCCCGCTTTGCGACGTGGGCGGCATTTTAAGTTATTTCTTAAAACTTTCCCAGCACAGCCCCAGTTACAGCGCAGGAACCGTGACAACTCAGGTAAGAGAGTATTTATAAACGTCAGGCTTTATAATCAGATACTGACATTCCACCGATCTTTTTACTTTTATTTACCTGACCGCTCTCCACCATCATGGCTAAATTGTACCCAACATTTTAGACAGATAAGAAAAAGGCAGCTTTCGCTGCCCTGGTTTTTCAGTTTGCTTTACGGTTTAAACGCCCACGGCGATAAAGATTACGGCGGATTCGCGTCAGGCCTGGTTTAGGTTTACGCGGTTCATCCAGGCTGGCAAGCACCAACTCAAGTACACGCTCGGCAACATCGCGGTGCCGCTGACCTACGGCCAGCACCGGGCAGTCGAGGAAGTCCAGTAGCTCATGATCGCCAAACGTGGCGATGGCCAAATCCTGCGGAAGCCGCCCTTCGCGACGCAGCGTCACATCCATCACGCCCTGCAACAGGCCGAAAGAGGTGGTAAACAGCGCCTCAGGCATCTCATGGGTTTCCAGGTATTTCTCAAATAATGCGGCGGCGGCACTGCGCTCGAAACTGTTGGCATAGATGTAGTCGATCGGCCGTTCATCGCCTTTCCACGCATCACGAAAGCCTAACTCACGCAGGAAGCTGACGGAAAGTTCCGGCAACGCGCCCAGGAACAGCACGGATTTTGCGGGCAGCTTACGCAATTCCGCGCCCAGTGCTTCGGCATCATCCTGATCGGCACCCACCACGCTGGTAAAGTGCTCACGATCCAGCGCACGGTCCAGAGCAATGATCGGCAGTGGATCGTTAATCCAGCGCTGATAAAACGGGTGCTCCGGCGGCAAAGAGGTAGAAACAATAATGGCATCGACCTGGCGTTGCAGCAGGTGTTCAACGCAGCGCATTTCGTTATCAGGCTGATCTTCCGAACAGGCGATCAGCAACTGGTAGCCACGCTGGCGCGCCTGACGCTCCAGATAGTTCGCAATCCTTGTGTAGCTGGTATTTTCCAGATCAGGAATAACCAGCCCTATCGAACGTGTGCGCCCGGCACGTAACCCCGCAGCCACTGCATTCGGATGGTAATTATGCTCACGCACCACCGCCATAACCTTCTCGACGGTTTTATCGCTGACACGATACTGCTTGGCCTTGCCATTAATGACGTAGCTGGCCGTTGTGCGCGAAACACCCGCGAGGCGCGCAATTTCATCCAGTTTCACAATAACCCCACAATTCGCTATGGATTAGTATTTGTAACATCTAACCGCAGAATAGTTTAGCGAGCAACCGCTTTTCATCTGCGACAGGGGCTTTGTGACAAAATAAAAAAACCCGGCATTACGCCGGGTTAACAAACAATCGGGATTCGGGTCGGAAGCAATCAGCGCATAATGCGCTCGCCGCGCGCCACACCAACAATACCTGAACGCGCAACTTCAACGATTTCCGCGACTTCACGTACGGCGCTAAGGAAAGCGTCCAGCTTGTCGCTGGTGCCCGCAAGCTGAACCGTGTAAAGCGATGGCGTAACATCGACAATCTGACCACGGAAAATATCAGCACAGCGTTTGACCTCTTCACGGCCGTAGCCGCTGGCCTGGATCTTCACCAGCATGATCTCACGCTCGACGAAGGCGCCCTGCCCGAGTTCACTCACGCGCAGCACATCAACCAGCTTGTGCAGCTGCTTCTCGATCTGTTCCAGTACCTTTTGGTCACCCACGGTCTGAATCGTCATGCGCGACAGCGTCGGATCGTCCGTCGGTGCCACGGTCAGGCTTTCAATGTTGTAGCCGCGCTGGGAGAAAAGGCCTACCACGCGGGACAATGCGCCGGATTCGTTTTCCAGCAGAACCGATAATACACGACGCATAGTTACGTCCTCTCCGTTTTGCTCAACCACATTTCGTCCATACCGCCACCGCGAATATGCATCGGGTAAACGTGTTCCGTACCGTCAACGTTAACGTCAACAAACACCAGCCGTTCGCGGCCCAGATGCTCCAGCGCTTCTGCCAGCTTCGATTCCAGTTCGTCAGGATGGCTGATGGAGATACCTACGTGACCATAAGCTTCCGCCAGGCGAACAAAATCAGGGAGCGATTCCATATAAGACTGTGAATGGCGACCGGAATAAATCATGTCCTGCCACTGCTTCACCATGCCCAGGACACGGTTGTTCAGATTCAGCACCAGTACCGGAATGCCGTACTGCAACGCGGTAGACAGCTCCTGGATATTCATCTGAATACTGCCATCGCCAGTGACACACACCACGGTTTCCTGCGGCAGAGCCAGCTTCACGCCCAGCGCAGCCGGCAGGCCAAAGCCCATCGTGCCCAGGCCACCGGAGTTGATCCAGCGACGTGGTTTATCAAACTGATAATAGAGCGCAGCAAACATCTGGTGCTGACCCACGTCAGACGTAACGTAAGCCTCGCCGTTTGTCAGGCGGCAAATCGTTTCGATAACCGCCTGCGGTTTGATCTTATCGCTGGTGCGGTCGAACTCGAGGCACTGACGTGAACGCCATTGATCGATGCTCTGCCACCAGTCACGAACGCTGTCGTAATTCTGCTGCACATCGCTTTGTGCCAACAGTTCCAGCATCTGTTGCAGAACCAGTTTGGCATCACCCACGATCGGCACATCCGCAGGAACTGTTTTCGAGATCGACGTCGGATCGATATCGATATGCAGCACCGTAGCATTCGGGCAGTATTTCGCCAGATTGTTAGTGGTACGGTCATCAAAACGCACACCTACCGCGAAGATCACATCGGAGTTGTGCATTGTCATGTTGGCTTCATAGGTGCCATGCATGCCCAGCATGCCCACACACTGGCGGTGCGTACCTGGGAATGCGCCCAGGCCCATCAGTGAGGTGGTTACCGGAATATTCAGCGTTTCAGCCAGCTGGCGCAGTTCGTCATGGCAAACCGCATTAATCACACCGCCACCGGCATAGATTACTGGCTTTTTCGCGGCCAGCAGAGTTTGCAGCGCGCGTTTAATCTGGCCTTTGTGGCCCTGAGTCGTCGGGTTGTATGAACGCATGCTGACTTCATCAGGCCAGACATACGGCAGCTTATTCGCCGGGCTCATCATATCTTTAGGCAGGTCAACCACCACCGGGCCGGGACGACCACTGGCTGCCAGCCAGAACGCTTTCTTCATAATGGTCGGGATATCTTCTACCCGTTTCACCATAAAGCTGTGTTTGACCACCGGGCGGGAAATACCCACCATGTCGCACTCCTGGAAGGCGTCGTAGCCGATCAGGGAAGACATCACCTGGCCGGATAGCACCACCATCGGGATGGAGTCCATATAAGCGGTAGCGATGCCAGTAATGGCATTGGTTGCACCGGGTCCTGAGGTGACCAGCACCACACCAACATCGCCGGTTGCACGTGCGTAGCCGTCGGCCATATGCACAGCGCCCTGCTCGTGACGGACAAGGATATGATCCACACCACCAACGGTTTGCAGAGCGTCATAGATATCGAGGACCGCTCCGCCGGGATAGCCGAATACATGTTTTACGCCCTGATCGATTAACGATCGGACCACCATCTCGGCTCCTGACAACATCTCCATTTTTGCCTCCAGGCTTAAGGTGCTGATTTATCTGACACGGGCAGCATAACGTTACCGGACGGCAGATAAGGTCAAAACCTGTTTTTTTTATGCTCAGATAGTGGAAGTCATTTCCAAAATCCAGGTACAGGGCAAAGCCCCAGTTTTTTGAGGTTATGGCAAATACCATAACCGTAGAAAAGTTGGCAGGCAAACGACAAACCCTGCGACATGTGCGGAAAGTGATAATTAAGCCTCTGCCCCCCGACCCTTGCCATCGACAATTACACTGACTATTTCCCGTTCTAAAAGCGGATTATTCTGCGACGAAGAAATATGCATTGTGATCGTTTTGTTATTAAAACTCTGCGGCATTTAATGCCCGGCTAGCCAAATAATTTCCACGCTCCGGGGATTGTTATTGATGGTTGACAGCCCCGGTATTTATCAGGTATCAATAAAGTCACTGCAAGAATTTAATGAGGTTTGAATCAATGATCCGTACCCACCGCCTACTCGGTCTACTACTAAACGCATCCTCTTTGCGCGGTAGACTGGTGGGCGGAATCAATCACTGATTCAGGCCTGTAAAACCTAAGAAACCCGCGCCGATGCGCGGGTTTTTTTATGCTCGCAGCAGCAGGCGACGTAAACCAGACAAGGAACTATTCCATGAGCGACCAAGTCATTATTTTCGATACCACTCTGCGCGATGGCGAGCAGGCATTACAGGCCAGCCTGAGTGTGAAAGAAAAACTGCAAATTGCCCTGGCACTCGAGCGCATGGGTGTTGACGTGATGGAGGTCGGTTTCCCGGTGTCGTCTCCTGGTGATTTTGAGTCCGTCCAGACCATTGCCCGTCAGATCAAAAACAGCCGGGTCTGTGGCCTGGCACGCTGTGTAGAAAAAGATATCGACGCGGCCTATGAAGCGCTGCGCGTTGCAGATGCCTACCGTATTCACACCTTCCTCGCCACCTCACCGATGCATATCGCCACCAAACTGCGCAGTACCCTGCCAGAAGTGATTGAGCGTGCGGTCAAAATGGTGAAACGCGCACGTAACTATACGGATGACGTGGAATTCTCGTGCGAGGATGGCGGACGTACCCCGATTGATGACCTGTGCCGCGTCGTGGAAGCCGCTATCAATGCCGGTGCCACCACCATCAACATCCCTGATACCGTTGGCTACACGCTGCCGTACGAATATGCCAACATCTTCAGCGCACTGCGTGAGCGCGTGCCGAATATCGATAAAGCCATTTTGTCTGTTCACACCCACGATGACCTGGGGATGGCAGTCGGTAATGCGCTGGCCGCCGTTAACGCGGGTGCCCGCCAGATTGAAGGCGCTATGAATGGTCTGGGTGAGCGCGCCGGTAACTGTGCGCTGGAAGAAGTGATTATGGCGATTAAAACTCGCGGGCAGATGATGAACCTGCAGACGCGGATTAATCATCAGGAGATCTATCGCACCTGCCAGACCGTCAGCAAAATCTGCAATATGCCTATCCCGGCACACAAAGCGATTATCGGCTCCAACGCGTTCGCTCACTCTTCCGGTATCCACCAGGATGGCGTGCTGAAGAATCGCGAAAACTACGAAATCCTGACGCCGGAATCCATCGGCCTGAAACAGGTGCAGTTAAACCTGACCTCACGTTCCGGACGTGCTGCCGTGAAGCACCGCATGGAAGAGATGGGTTATACCGACAGCGAATACAACATGGATACGCTGTACGACGCGTTCAAGGCGCTGGCCGATAAGAAAGGTCAGGTATTCGATTACGACCTGGAAGCGCTGGCATTTATCAACAAGCAGTCTGAAGAGCCAGAATACTTCACGCTGGATACCTTCAATGTGCAGTCCGGCTCCAGCGTGATTGCCACCGCCACCGTGCAGTTGGGCTGCGGTGACGAGCAGAAAACAGAAGCGGCAACCGGTAACGGTCCGGTAGATGCGGTCTATCAGGCGATTAACCGCATCACCAGCTTCGATACCGAGCTGATCAACTATCAGCTGACCGCCAAAGGTCACGGTAAAGATGCACTGGGTCAGGTGGATATCGTGGTGCAGTACAACGGCCGCAAATTCCACGGCGTGGGCCTGGCGACGGATATCGTCGAATCCTCGGCTAAAGCGATGGTAAACGCACTGAACACCATCTGGCGCGCTCGCCAGGTTGAACAGGAATTACAGCGTAAGTCTCAGATCAAAGACCAAAAGGAAGCCGTATAACATGTCCCGCACTTACCATATTGCAGTGTTACCCGGTGATGGCATCGGCCCGGAAGTGATGGCACAGGCCAGCAAAGTGCTGGACGCCATTCGCCAGCGTTTTGATCTGCGCATCTCCACCAGCGAGTATGACGTTGGCGGCATCGCCATTGACCGCCACGGCGTGCCACTGCCTGAAGCCACCGTCAAAGGCTGTGAACAGGCGGATGCGATTCTGTTCGGTTCTGTTGGCGGCCCAAAATGGGAACACCTTCCACCAACCGAGCAACCTGAGCGCGGCGCCCTGCTGCCCCTGCGCAAACATTTCCAGCTGTTCAGCAACCTGCGCCCGGCCAGCCTGTATCAGGGACTGGAAGATTTCTGCCCGCTGCGCCGTGATATTGCCGATCAGGGGTTTGATATCCTGGTGGTGCGTGAACTGACCGGTGGGATCTACTTCGGCCAGCCGAAAGGCCGCGAAGGCAGCGGTATGCATGAACGCGCTTTTGACACCGAGGTGTATCACCGTTTCGAGATCGAACGCATTGCGCGTATCGCCTTTGAATCCGCACGTAAACGCCGTAACAAAGTCACCTCGATTGATAAAGCCAATGTGCTGCAATCCTCCATTCTCTGGCGCCAGATTGTCAATGAAGTGGCGCAGGACTACCCGGACGTCGAGTTAAGCCATATGTATATCGACAACGCCACCATGCAGCTGATCAAGGCACCGTCACAGTTTGACGTGATGCTGTGCTCTAACCTGTTCGGTGACATCCTGTCTGATGAATGTGCCATGATCACCGGCTCGATGGGCATGTTGCCGTCAGCCAGCCTGAACGAAAAAGGCTTTGGTCTGTTTGAACCGGCAGGCGGATCGGCCCCGGATATTGCGGGCAAAAATATTGCTAACCCGGTGGCACAAATCCTGTCGCTGGCCCTGTTGCTGCGCTACAGCCTGAATGCGGCCGATGCCGCTGATGCGATTGAGCAGGCTATTAACCGCGCGCTGGAAGAAGGTTTCCGCACCGGCGATCTGGCAGGCAGCGGCAAGGCGATCGGCACCGATGAAATGGGCAGCGTGATTGCCCGGTTTATTCGCGAAGCATAATAATATGAAAACACTGTACGAGAAGCTGTTTGATGCCCATGTCGTGCACGAAGCACCCAATGAGACGCCGCTGATCTATATCGATCGTCACCTCGTGCATGAGGTGACGTCAGCGCAGGCCTTTGACGGCCTGCGCGCACACGGTCGCCCGGTGCGCCAGCCGTCAAAAACCTTTGCCACGATGGATCACAACGTCTCCACTCAGTCGCGTGATATCAACGCCAGCGGCGAGATGGCCCGCATCCAGATGTCGATGCTGATCAAAAACTGTGAGGCCTTTGGCGTTCAGCTGTTTGACCTCAGCCATCAGTTCCAGGGCATTGTGCATGTGATGGGACCAGAGCAGGGATTGTCACTGCCTGGCATGACGATTGTTTGCGGTGATTCCCACACCTCCACCCACGGCGCACTCGGTGCGCTGGCCTTTGGTATCGGTACGTCCGAAGTGGAGCACGTGCTGGCGACGCAGACGCTGAAACAGTCACGGGCGAAAACCATGAAGGTTGAGGTTCGCGGCAAGACGGCGCCAGGCATTACCGCCAAGGATATCGCGCTGGCGATCATCGGTAAAACCGGCAGCGGCGGCGGCAACGGCCACGTCGTGGAGTTCTGCGGTGCTGCCGTGGAAGCATTGAGCATGGAAGGTCGTATGACCCTGTGCAATATGGCGATTGAACTGGGTGCTAAAGCCGGGCTGATTGCGCCCGATGACACTACCTTTAGTTACGTCAACGGCCGCCGTTTTGCCCCTAAAGGTGACGCATGGCAGCAGGCCGTCGACTACTGGCGTACGCTGAAAACCGATGACGGCGCGCACTTCGACAAAGTGGTCACGCTGGACGCGGCAGAGATTGCGCCGCAGGTGACCTGGGGAACCAACCCCGGTCAGGTGATTGCCGTCAGTGACCCGATCCCCGATCCGGCTTCGTTCAGCGACCCAGTGGAACGTGCCTCAGCAGAAAAAGCGCTGGCGTATATGGACCTGAAACCCGGTATCCGCCTGACCGAGGTGCCGGTGGATAAAGTGTTTATCGGCTCCTGCACTAACTCACGCATTGAAGATTTACGCGCAGCCGCAGCGGTGGTGAAAGGGCATAAAATTGCTCAGGGTGTTCAGGGTTACGTGGTGCCGGGTTCTGGCCCGGTCAAAGCGCAGGCCGAGGAAGAAGGCCTGGATAAGATCTTTATCGACGCCGGGTTTGAGTGGCGTTTGCCGGGCTGTTCCATGTGCCTGGCGATGAACAACGATCGCCTCAGCCCCGGAGAGCGCTGTGCATCCACCAGCAACCGTAACTTTGAAGGTCGCCAGGGGCGCGGCGGACGTACCCATCTGGTCAGCCCGGCCATGGCTGCCGCCGCAGCGGTCGCCGGTCACTTTGCTGATATCCGCGAGCTGATTTAAGGAACTGTTATGGCGAAAAAATTCACGCAACACAGCGGTATCGTGGTGCCGCTGGATGCGGCTAACGTTGATACCGATGCGATTATCCCTAAGCAGTTTTTGCAGATGGTGACGCGCACCGGTTTCGGCCGCAACCTGTTTTATGACTGGCGTTATACCGACCCGGAAGGGCAGATTTCCAACCCGGAATTCGTGCTGAACAAGCCCGAATTTAGCGGGGCCAGCATTATGCTGACACGGGAAAACTTTGGCTGCGGTTCCTCACGCGAACATGCGCCCTGGGCGCTGACCGATTACGGCATTCAGGCGATTGTCGGTTCCGGTTTTGCCGATATCTTTGCGAATAACTCATTCAATAACCAGCTGCTGTTAGTCACGCTGAGCGAGGCAGAAGTGGATGAGATGTTCCAGTTAGTGGCAGCGGAACCGGGCATGCGTTTCACCGTCGATCTGGAAAATCAGCAGGTGCGGGCCGGGGATAAAACCTACCCGTTTGAGATCGACAGCTTCCGCCGCCACTGCCTGATTAACGGGCTGGATGCGATTGGTCTGACCTTGCAGCACGATGCCGATATCACCGTGTATGAGCAAAAACAGCACGCGTTTTTACGTTGATATTGCGGGCGGACCGAAAAAGAAGGTTCGCCCCTGCATCCCCAATCACTCATGCCACCGTTTTCTCTCTTACCCGCCATGACAAGCCGAATGCCACCAGCGCCAGCGCGAATGCCACCCAGTAAACGGCGTGATGCCCGTACGTTTCCGCCAGCGCCCCCTGCACCACTCCGGCCAGGATCACACCGGTGGAGATACTGTTGGTAAACAGCGTGGTGGCCGCACCGGGCCGCGACGGCATCAAATCCTGGAACCAGATCATACCAATCCCGGCAATAATGCCGATATACACCGCATTAAACAGCTGCAATATCATCAGTGCGCTACGACTCTGGAACAGCACCAGCCCAAGATAAAACAGCGCCCCACAGGCCACCGCCAGCAGCATCATATTGCGCTTACCGAAGCGTTTCACGTAGTGCCCGGCCAGCAGCATCACCGGGATCTCCAGCCCCGCCGCCGTCCCCATCAACAGCCCGGCCAGCGTATCCGGCATCCCCAGCACACTGCTGATATACAACGGCATATCGATGATATACATCGTGTTGCAGGTCCACATCAGAACCGATCCGATAAACAACATACGCACATCACGGCTCTTCCAGCCGCTGATATCAGTGATCGGCACATCAGCTGTCGCGGCCGGTGCGCGCGGCACCGACGGCAAGGTAAACCAGACTAACGCCACGCAGACCACGAACAGCAGCGCCGCTAAAAGAAACATGGCGGTAAAACCATAGTTCAGCGCAATGGCAAAAGAGAGCGGCGGCCCAATCACCCACGCCAGCGACAGCTGGGCGCGCATCACCGAACTGAACATCACTGCTTCACGGGCAGAGCTGTCAGCATATTCGCGTGCCAGGGCAAAAATTTGCGGCATCGCCACGCTGGCGACCGCAGACAGGAAAACCCCGGCGGTGATTAACGTCAGATAGTGACGATTGAAGGCGAATAACAACGCGTTACCTATCGCCATCGCGCAGCAAAACAGGATCAGCATGCGACGATCGCCACGGCTGTCCGAACGTTTGGCCAGCAGCAGGCTGACCACAATTCCCGCCACCGCATTCACCGTATAAAACAACCCAACCCAGAAGGGACGCACTGCCACCTCACGGCTCAGAAACAGGCTAAGCGTGGGGGCCTGCAACGCACCGGCAATGCCGACCATAAAAGAAACCGCCATAAAAGCCAGATAGATCGGATGAATACGGCGGCGTTGGTGCGATTTCATGACTGATGCCTCGACTGGCTGGAATAAGAGAGAATACACACGAAGCTTAAAAGAAAACCGACGAAAAAAGCCAGCGGCTTACCGCTGGCTGGTGAAAAGCACCATACTCAGAAACAGGGCTTACGCCGCTGTAAATGATTGAACGCCATTCCGAAGAATGCCTCCCGCTCTTTCATCTGCTGCCATTATCGCCGTAATATAAGGCAGGAAAAACAGACAGCTTTTAACACAGGGTTCCTCTTTTATGTCCTCACCCCGTTTACAGCAGCAATTTATCCGGCTCTGGCAGTGTTGCGACGGCCAGCCTCAGGAAACCACGCTTAGCGATCTGGCGGTACAGCTCAGCTGTTCACGGCGACATATGCGTAACCTGCTGAATGCAATGCAGGATCAGGGCTGGCTGGAGTGGCAGGCAGAGGCAGGACGCGGTAAACGTTCCCGCCTCACCTTCCGTTACACCGGGCTGGCGTTACAGCAGCAGCGGGCAGAGGACTTACTGGAACAGGACCGCATTGACCAGCTGGTGCAGCTGGTGGGAGATAAAAACCGCGTCCGTCAGATGCTGCTCTCCCATTTAGGCCGCAGTTTCCGCCAGGGGAAACACATTCTGCGCGTGCTCTACTACCGCCCGCTGCTGAATCTGCTGCCCGGTACGCCGCTACGCCGCTCGGAGACGCACCTCGCGCGGCAAATCTTCAACGGGCTGGCACGGATAAATGAGGAAAACGGGGAAATCGAGCCGGACATTGCCCACCACTGGCAACAGATCTCCCCGCTGCACTGGCGGTTTTTTTTGCGCCCGGCCATCCACTTTCATCACGGTCGTGAGCTGGAGGTCGAGGACGTCATTGCCACGCTTGAGCGCTTAAAAGAGCAACCGCTGTTCAGCCACCTCGAACGGATTGAATGCCACACACCCTGGACGCTGGATATCCATCTCAGCCAGCCGGATAACTGGCTCCCCTGGCTGCTGGGCAGCGTCAGTGCCATGATCCTGCCGAAGGAGTGGCCGCATATGCGTAACTTTGCGCGTCAGCCGGTGGGCACCGGAGCCTACGAGGTGGAACGCAACCAACACAGTCAGCTGCGCATTGCCGCTTTTGATGACTACTTTGGCTATCGTGCGCTGATCGATGAGGTCAATATCTGGGTGCTGCCGGAGATCAGCGACGAACTGGTCTACTCCGGTGTCAAACTGCAAAGCGAAAGCACCGATGAGAAATCTGAAGAGAGTCGCCTGGAAGAGGGCTGCTATTTCCTGATGTTTGACCAGCGTTCGGCGCACGGACGTAACGAGCAGCTGCGCCGCTGGATCAGCACCATTTTCAACCCTATCGCCCTGTTGAACCACAGTGGCATTGCCTATCAGCGCTACTGGTTCCCGGCCTACGGCCTGCTGCCGCGCTGGCATCATCGCCGCGATATGGCGATTGCCGAGAAACCTGCCGGGCTGACCTCGCTGACCATCACCTGGTACAGCGATCATATTGAACACCAGGGCATCGCCAACGCGCTCGGGCCAATCCTCGCCGCGCACGGTGTTGAGTTGATCACGCAGGAAATCGATTATGAAAGCTGGTATCGCGGCGAAGCCGAAAGCGATATCTGGCTGGGCAGCGCTAACTTTACCCTGCCGCTGGAGTTCTCCCTGTTTGCCCTGCTGTATGAGATCCCGCTGATGCACCACTGCGTGCCCACCGACTGGGAAAGCGACGCACGCGCATGGCGCGAGCAGAAGCTCCCGCTGGCCGACTGGAGCAAGCAGCTGATTGAGAGCAACTTCCTGCACCCGCTGTTCCACCACTGGCTTCTGCTGCACGGACAGCGCAGTATGCGCGGGGTACGCATGAACACGCTGGGCTGGTTCGACTTTAAATCAGCCTGGTTCGCCCCACCCGAATCATGACGCTTTCGTAACAAAGACGAAACCACTAGAATGAGCCGTTCTCAACGGGGTGCGGAAACCCTGCAGTGCCGGATCTATGCCTGCGCAGCGCGTTTTCGCTGAGATAAAACCCGTCGAACCTGACCCGGATCATACCGGCGTAGGGATTTGAGAGTGTCACTGACTCAGATCCTTTGCGCATACCTTCAAGGAACGCAAAGTGTTGAAAAAATATTTACCCCTGCTGGTGCTGTTTTCCCTGCCTGCCCTCGCAGCCAAAGAGACCCTGACGGTTTACACCTACGACTCCTTCTCTGCCGAGTGGGGACCGGGGCCTGCCATCAAGAAAGCTTTTGAAGCCCAGTGCAACTGTGAACTGAAATTCGTGGCGCTGGAAGACGGCGTATCGTTGCTAAACCGGCTGCGCATGGAAGGCAAAAACAGCAAAGCGGACGTGGTGCTGGGATTAGATAACAACCTGCTGGATGCGGCAGAAAAAACCGGACTGTTCGCCGCCTCAAACACCGACACCTCCCACAGTACCGTTCCCGGCGGCTGGAAGAACACCACGTTTGTCCCTTATGACTACGGCTGGTTTGCCTTTGTTTATGACAAAACCAAACTGCAAAACCCACCGAAAAGCCTGAAAGAACTGGTAGAGAGCGACCGCCCGCTGAAAGTGATCTACGAAGATCCGCGCACCAGCACCCCAGGCCTTGGCCTGCTACTGTGGATGCAGCAGGTGTTTGGCGATAAAAGCCCGGAAGCCTGGCAGAAGCTGGCAAAGAAAACCGTAACCGTCACCAAAGGCTGGAGCGAGGCGTATGGCCTGTTCCTCAAGGGTGAAAGCGACATGGTGCTCAGCTATACGACCTCCCCCGCTTATCATCTGATTGAAGAGAAGAAAGATCAGTACGCCGCCGCCAACTTTAGCGAAGGCCACTATTTGCAGGTGGAAGTCGCCGGTCAACTGAAGGCCAGCAAGCAGCCGAAGCTGGCACAGCAGTTTATGCAGTTTGTGATGACTAAACCGTTCCAGGATACCATCGCCACCGGCAACTGGATGTACCCGGCCATCAGCACCACGCTGCCTGCGGGCTTCACTACCCTGACCGTACCCACCACCTCATTGCAATACAGCCCACAGGATGTGGCCACACAGCGCAGCAGCTGGATCAGTGCATGGCAACGCGCCGTCAGCCGCTAATTCCCGGCTGGTTAGTGCCCGGCTTGCTGGCCGCGCTGCTGTTGGTCAGCGTGGCCTCGCTGGCGTTTTTTGCCCTGTGGCAGAATGCGCCCGCGACCGACTGGCGCGGCCTTTGGCAGGATAGCTATCTGTGGCACGTGCTGCGCTTCTCCTTCTGGCAGGCACTGCTCTCTACGCTGCTCTCGGTGCTCCCGGCGATCCCGCTGGCCCGCGCCCTGTACCGCCGCCGCTTCCCTGGCCGCAGCACGCTACTGCGGTTGTGTGCCATGACGCTGGTGTTGCCGGTACTGGTGGCGGTATTTGGCATTCTCAGCGTATATGGCCGCAGCGGCTGGCTGGCGCAGCTGTGCGCCCTGCTTGGCATCGACTACACATTCTCGCCGTATGGCCTGCAAGGCATCCTGCTGGCCCACGTCTTTTTCAACCTGCCGCTGGCCACCCGCCTGCTGCTCCAGGCACTGCAACAGATCCCCGGCGAACAGCGGCAGATTGCCGCGCAGCTTGGTCTTCGTGGCTGGGCGCATTTTCGCATCGTTGAATGGCCGTGGCTGCGGCGCCAGATCCTGCCCGCCGCCGCGCTAATCTTTATGCTGTGCTTTGCCAGCTTTGCCACTGTGCTGTCGCTGGGCGGCGGTCCGCAGGCAACCACCATTGAGCTGGCTATCTTCCAGGCACTGAGTTTCGATTACGATCCCGGGCGCGCGGCCTTGCTGGCGCTGTTACAGATGCTGTGCTGTCTGGGCCTGGTGATGCTCAGCCAGCGCCTGAGTAAAGCGATCCCGGCGGGCAGCGACAGCCTCGGCGGCTGGCGCAATCCGCAGGACAGCGGCCGCGCCCTGGTGCTGGATTCGTTGCTGATCGCCGCCGTATTACTGCTGATCCTGCCACCGCTGCTGGCCGTGGTGACCGACGGGCTGAATCAGGGGTTCAGCACGGTACTGCGTCAGTCAGCACTGTGGCAGGCGATGTTAACCTCCCTGCGTATTGCGCTGGGGGCGGGGATCCTCAGCGTCGTGCTGACAATGATGCTGCTGTGGAGCAGTCGTGAGCTGCGTCTGCGGCAGCGCCCACTGTGGGGGCAAACGCTGGAAATGAGCGGCATGCTGATCCTCGCGATGCCGGGGATTGTGCTGGCGACCGGCTTTTTCCTGTTACTTAATCAGACCGTCGGGCTGCCCGAGTCAGCGGAGGGGATTGTCATCGCCACCAATGCGCTGATGGCCGTTCCCTATGCGATGAAAGTGCTGGAAAATCCGCTGCGCGATATTGCCGGGCGTTATAACCTGCTGTGCCTGTCGCTGGATATTCGCTGCTGGAACCGCCTGAGGCTGATTGAGCTGCGCGCGCTGAAACGCCCGTTAGCACAGGCGCTGGCCTTTGCCTGCGTCTTGTCGATTGGTGATTTTGGCGTGGTGGCGCTGTTCGGTAATGAAAACTTCCGCACCCTGCCTTTTTACCTTTATCAGCAGATAGGATCGTATCGCAGCAGCGACGGTGCCGTCACCGCGCTGTTACTGCTGCTGCTCTGTTTCCTGCTGTTTACCCTGATTGAAAAACTGCCGGGGCGCCATGTTAAACCTGACTAATCTGACTTATCTGTATCACCACCTGCCGATGCGCTTTACCTTCAGCGTGCAGGCGGGCGAACGCCTGGCGATCCTCGGCCCCAGCGGGGCGGGAAAAAGCACCTTACTGAGCCTGGTCGCCGGGTTTCTGCCGGTGAAAAGTGGTGAACTACAGCTGAACGGCAGCGAACATCGCGACAGCGCGCCCGCGCAACGCCCGGTATCGATGCTGTTTCAGGAGAATAACCTGTTCCCTCATCTGACCGTGGCGCAGAACATCGGGCTGGGGCTGCACCCCGGCCTGAAGCTCAACCACCAGCAGAAGCATGAGTTGCAGAATATTGCCCAGCGCGTTGGGCTGACGGACCATTTACAGCGTCTGCCCCATCAGCTTTCAGGCGGTCAGCGCCAGCGTGCGGCCCTCGCCCGCTGTCTGGTGCGTCAGCAGCCGATCCTGCTGCTGGACGAACCTTTCTCGGCGCTGGACCCGGCGCTGCGCAAAGAGATGCTGGGCCTGGTGGATGACGTCTGCACCGAACGCAATATCACCCTGCTGATGGTGTCACACAGTATTGAAGATGCCGCGCACATTGCGCCGCGCAGTTTGCTGATTGTTGATGGACGGGTTTACTGGGATGGCAGCACCGCACAGTTACAGCGCGGTGCGGTGCCGGAAGCGGCGGTATTGGGCATCGCCTTAGAAGAACACATCCCACAGTAAGTGGCGGAAAATCGGCATCATCGGATGGAACTGAATCGCGGTGAAACTGGCCACCGCCAGCACGATCATCAGCGGTGCCAGCCAGCGCAGACGCGTCAGCGGCAGATAAGGTGTCGCCCAGTCGTGCTGCTTCTTTGAACGCAGCCAGCGCCAGCCCAGCCAGCATCCCAGCCACACCAGAATCGCGACGCCCAACAGCAGCCATTTAAACAGACCGCTGCTGGCTTCCTTTGGTACATCAATTGCCACCCCGGCGAGGATCCCCGGCAGTAAATAGAGGGGCGGCCACAGAATGCAGCCGATGATATTGGGGGGAATAAACTTTCGTACTGGCAGTTCCAGCATCCCGGCAACCAGCGGGATCAGTGGGCGTGTCGGCCCGACAAAGCGGCCAACAATGATGGTAAACATGCTGTGCTCATGCAGCGCGTGTTCCGTTTTATCCATCAGCTTCTGATGTCTTTTAATAAACGACCAGCGGTGCAGCGGCCCTTTGAACTGCCAGCCAATAAAATAGGAAATCCAGTCGCCCAGCAGGCAACCCAGCGTGCCGACGGCCCAGGCGGGGTACAGACCAATCTGCCCGCTGCCGATCAGTGCGCCGAACGACGCCATCAATACCGTACCCGGTAACAGCAACCCGACCAGCGCCAGCGACTCAAAGAAGGTCACCAGTCCAACGGCCAGCAGTGACCAGGCCAAAGATTGAGTGATTAAATGTTGTAGCCAGGCTTCCATAACATTCCAAAAAAATGAGCAGAACCCCGGATTGTCCAGAGGCGGCAGGAAAGCGTCAAGGCCTGTTTTGTATGGGAACGTAGCAGCAGAGTAACGCTCCGGGTTTAACAGGCGAACACTGTATAAATAAACATGCTAATATTTACTCATTATGATGCCGAGGAAATAGAGTGGATAACGCACGCGCAGGCTTTCTGTTAACTCGCCACTGGCGGGATACGCCAGCAGGCAGCGAAATCACGCTGTGGCTGGCGACGGACGCCGGGCCGCAGAGGGTGGTTCTGCCACCGCAGGAGTCCGTGGCGTTTATTCCTGCCGAGCAGCAGGCCGCCGCCACCCGCCTGTTAGCGGGTGAGCGCGACTGGCGTTTTGCCCCGCTTGAGTTGAAAGATTTCCGCCAGCGCCCGGTGGTTGGCCTGTATTGCCGACAGCAACGCCAGCTGCAAAAGCTGGATAAGCTGCTGCGTGAAAATGGCATCACGCTGTATGAAACGGATGTACGCCCGCCGGAGCGTTTCCTGATGGAGCGTTTTATTACCGCGCCCGTCTGGTTCAGCGGCCAACCCTCTGGGGACCGGCTGACCCAAACCCGTCTGAAACCGCACCCGGATTACCGCCCACCGCTGAAATGGGTCTCGCTGGACATTGAAACGACGCGCCACGGCGAGCTGTACTGCATTGGCCTTGAAGGCTGCGGCCAGCGTGATGTCTACATGCTTGGCCCGGAAAACGGCGATGCCAGCCAGCTCGATTTTAATCTGGAATATGTCGCCAGCCGCCCGCAGCTGCTGGAGAAACTCAACGCCTGGTTTGCCCGTCACGATCCCGATGTACTGATCGGCTGGAATGTGGTGCAGTTTGACCTGCGTGTGCTGCAAAAACATGCCGACCGTTACGGCATTCCGCTGAATCTGGGGCGGGGTAACAGCCCGGCGCTGGAGTGGCGCGAACACGGGTTTAAGCCGGGTATTTTCTTCGCCCAGGCCAGCGGTCGGCTGATTATTGACGGCATTGAAGCCCTGAAATCTGCCTTCTGGAACTTTGAATCCTTCAGCCTTGAAGCAGTTTCACGTGAGCTGCTGGGGGAAGGTAAGGCCATTAATAATCCCTGGCAGCGTATGGAAGAGATTGATCAGCGCTTTGCGGAAGATAAGCCCGCGCTGGCGCACTACAACCTGAAAGACTGCGAACTGGTGACGCGTATTTTCCAGCACACGGAACTGATGCCCTTCCTGCTGGAACGCGCATCGGTGAATGGTCTGGCCGTTGATCGCCACGGCGGCTCGGTGGCTGCATTTGGTCACCTCTACCTGCCGCGTATGCATCGCGCAGGTTTTGTTGCCCCGAATCTGGGCGATGTGGCCCCGGAAGCCAGCCCGGGCGGTTACGTGATGGATTCACAGCCCGGCCTGTATGACTCCGTGCTGGTGCTGGATTATAAAAGCCTGTATCCGTCGATCATCCGCACCTTTTTAATTGACCCGGTAGGGTTGGTTGAAGGCATGGCGCAGCCGGATGACACGCACTCTGTCGCGGGCTATCGCGGCGCACGTTTCTCACGCACCAACCACTGCCTGCCGGCCATTGTGAATCAGATCTGGCAGGGGCGTGAAGAGGCCAAACGACAGGGCAACAAGCCGCTGTCACAGGCGCTGAAAATCATTATGAATGCCTTTTATGGCGTACTGGGCACCAGCGCCTGCCGTTTCTTTGATCCGCGTCTCGCCTCCTCCATCACCATGCGAGGCCACGATATTATGCGCCAGACCCGCGAGCTGGTTGAAGCCGAAGGGTTTGATGTGATTTATGGCGATACCGATTCCACCTTCGTCTGGCTGAAATCGGCTCACGATGAAGCGCGCGCAGCGGAGATTGGCCGCCATCTTGTGGCCACCGTGAATCAATGGTGGCAACAGCATCTGCGCAAAGAGTTCAACGTGGAAAGCGCGCTGGAGCTGGAGTATGAAACCCACTTCAGCCGTTTTCTGATGCCGACCATCCGGGGTGCCGAACAGGGCAGCAAGAAGCGCTATGCGGGGCTGATCCGCAGCGGTGACAAGCCGCGTATGGTATTTAAAGGATTAGAAACGGTGCGCACCGACTGGACGCCGCTGGCACAAAAGTTTCAGCAGGAACTCTATCTGCGTATTTTTACCGGGCAACCCTATCAGGACTATATCCGGGAAACCGTGCGCCAGCTGCTGGAGGGTGAACTGGACGATCAGCTCACTTACAGTAAACGGCTGCGTCGCCCGCTGGGCGAATACCAGCGTAATGTGCCCCCACACGTGCGTGCCGCCCGTATCGCTGATGAACACAACCAGAAGCTTGGCCGGCCGTTGCTCTACCAGAAAGGCGGGAAGATCCGTTATGTGATTGCCACTTCAGGCCCGGAACCGCTGGAAGCGCGGATTACGCCCTTGGACTACGATCACTACCTGACGCGCCAGTTACAACCGGTGGCCGATGGTATCCTGCCGTTTATGCAGGATGACTTTGCTACACTGGTAACAGGACAGCTGGGGCTTTTTTGACAGGTGACGAATGGGCGGCCTTCCAGTACCATAGCGCTCCTCCTAAGCATCAATCGTTCTGAATTCACCGCCAGGTACTTTTTTACCGGGCAGCAGTGCTATTGCCTGAAACAAACTAGACGAGAATCGAGCCGAATATTTATGCCTTTTACACTTGGTCAACGCTGGATAAGCGATACGGAAAGCGAACTGGGATTGGGAACTGTGGTTGCCGTAGATACACGAATGGTCACCCTGCTCTTTCCTGCCACGGGCGA
The DNA here is from genome assembly GCF_045107195.1 of Erwinia sp. AnSW2-5. NCBI lineage: Bacteria > Pseudomonadati > Pseudomonadota > Gammaproteobacteria > Enterobacterales > Erwiniaceae > Erwinia > Erwinia sp. AnSW2-5. The sequence continues at coordinate 18,945 of NZ_JBJGXA010000037.1, read as the reverse complement.
AAACCGTCTCTACGCCAGAAACGATTCTCCCATCACTCGTGTGGTGTTCAATCCTGGCGACACCATTACCAGCCATGAAGGCTGGCAAATGGAAGTTGGCGAAGTAAAAACCGACAATGGCGTGGTCAGCTATGTCGGAACCCGGCTTGATACCGAAGAAGCAAACGTCGTCCTGCGTGAAGTGATGCTCGACAGCAAACTGGTGTTTGGCAAACCACAGGATCGCCTGTTTGCCGGACAACTGGACCGCATGGACCGTTTCGCCCTGCGTTTTCGCGCGCGTAAATATCAGAGTGAGCAGTATCGCCTGGCCACCAGCGGCCTGCGCGGTATGCGTACCAGCCTGATCCCTCACCAGTTGCATATCGCTCACGATGTCGGCCGCCGTCATGCGCCGCGCGTGCTGCTGGCCGATGAAGTGGGCTTAGGGAAAACCATTGAAGCCGGGATGATCATCCACCAGCAGCTGCTGGCGGGTCGTGCCGAGCGTATTCTGATCGTGGTACCCGAAACGTTGCAGCATCAGTGGCTGGTCGAAATGCTGCGTCGCTTCAACCTGCGCTTTGCCCTGTTTGATGATGACCGCTACGCCGAAGCCCAGCACGACAGCGATAACCCGTTTGAAACCGAGCAGATGATTATCTGTTCGCTCGACTTTGTCCGCCGTAACAAGCAGCGCCTGGAAAAACTGGCCGACGCCGAGTGGGATCTGATGGTGGTGGATGAAGCTCATCACCTCGTCTGGTCCGAAGACGCGCCAAGCCGTGAGTATCAGGTGATTGAACAACTGGCCGAGCAGATCCCGGGCATTCTGCTGCTGACCGCTACCCCGGAACAGCTGGGGATGGAAAGTCACTTTGCGCGTCTGCGCCTGCTGGACTCCAACCGTTTCCACGACTTCGCCCAGTTTGTTGAAGAACAGAAGCACTTCCGTCCGATTGCCGATGCCGTTGCGATGCTGCTGGCCGACAAAACCATCGGTAACGATGAGCTGAATCTGCTCAACGATTTGATGGGTGAACAGGATATTGAGCCGCTGCTGCAAACCGCCAACAGCGATCGCGAAGGCAAGCTGGAAGCCCGTCAGGAGCTGATCAGCATGCTGATGGACCGCCACGGCACCAGCCGCGTGCTGTTCCGTAACACCCGTAACGGTGTAAAAGGCTTCCCGAAACGCGAACTGCATCAGATCCGCCTGCCGCTGCCAACGCAGTATCAGACGGCGATCAAAGTCTCCGGCATTATGAGCGCCCGTAAATCAGCGGATGAGCGCGCACGCGACATGCTCTACCCGGAGCAGATTTATCAGGAATTTGAAGGCGACAGCGGCACCTGGTGGAACTTCGACCCGCGTGTCGACTGGCTGATGGGCTTCCTGACCAGCAACCGCGACAAAAAAGTGCTGGTGATCTGCGCCAAGGCAGCCACCGCCCTGCAACTGGAGCAGGTGCTGCGTGAGCGCGAAGGCATCCGTGCCGCCGTGTTCCACGAAGGTCTGTCAATCATCGAACGCGACCGCGCGGCAGCCTGGTTTGCTTCGGAAGAAGACGGCGCTCAGGTGCTGCTGTGCTCGGAAATCGGTTCAGAAGGCCGTAACTTCCAGTTCGCCAGCCAGATGGTGATGTTTGACCTGCCGTTTAACCCGGACCTGCTGGAGCAGCGTATCGGCCGTCTTGACCGTATTGGTCAGGCGCACGATATTCAGATCCATGTTCCTTACCTGGAAAAAACGGCGCAGTCGGTGCTGGTGCAGTGGTATCACGAAGGGCTGGATGCGTTTGAACACACCTGCCCGACCGGTCGTACCGTTTACGACAGCGTTTATGCGCCACTGATTGAGTACCTGGCCGCGCCAGAAAATACCGAAGGGCTGGATGACTTTATCCATCAGTGCCGTAAACAGCATGATGCCCTGAAAATACAGCTGGAACAGGGCCGCGACCGCCTGCTGGAACTGAACTCTAACGGCGGCGAGAAAGCCCAGGCGCTGGCCAACCTGATTTCCGAGCAGGATAACGACATTGAACTGGTGAACTTCGCACTCAACCTGTTCGATATCGTTGGTATTAATCAGGAAGATCGCAGTGATAACCTGATTATCCTGACGCCGGGCGATCATATGCTGGTGCCGGACTTCCCAGGCCTGCCGGAAGATGGTTGCACCATCACCTTCGACCGCAACCAGGCGCTGTCGCGTGAAGATGCCCAGTATGTCAGTTGGGAGCACCCGATCATCCGTAACGGTCTGGATCTGATCCTCTCCGGTGATACCGGAAGCTGCGCCATTTCACTGCTGAAAAACAAAGCGCTGCCGGTGGGGACACTGCTGCTGGAGTTGATCTACGTGGTGGAAGCTCAGGCGCCGAAGCATCTGCAACTGACGCGCTTCCTGCCGCCTACGCCGGTGCGCATGCTGGTTGACCGCAAAGGCACCAACCTGGCCGCGAAAGTGGAGTTCGAAAGCTTCAACCGTCAGCTTAACGCAGTGAACCGCCACACCGGCAGCAAGCTGGTCAATGCCGTACAGCAGGATGTCCATGAGATCATCAAGCTGTCGGAAGATGAGGCGGCCGTTGAAGCCCGCAAGCTGATCGATGCAGCACGCGTGGAAGCCAATGAAAAACTGAGTGCCGAGCTGTCACGTCTGCAAGCGCTAAGCGCCGTTAACCCGAACATCCGTCAGGATGAAATGGATGCGCTGGAAAACAACCGCGAGCAGGTTCTGGCTAATCTGGACGAAGCAGGCTGGCGCCTGGATGCGCTGCGTCTGATCGTTGTCACACATCAGTAATGAGACAGGGCCGGCGCTCGCCGGCCCTTACGAGAGAGTTATGGAACCCTACAACCCACCACAAGAACCCTGGCTGCATATTCTCTATCAGGATGATCACATCATGGTGGTGAATAAACCCAGTGGACTGCTTTCCGTTCCCGGTCGCCTGGAAGAACACAAAGACAGCGTGATGACGCGCGTTCAGCGTGATTATCCGGCGGCAGAATCGGTGCATCGCCTGGATATGGCGACCAGCGGTGTGATTGTGGTGGCGCTGACTAAGGCCGCCGAGCGTGAGCTGAAGCGGCAGTTCCGCGAGCGTGAACCGCAGAAAACTTATGTGGCGCGCGTCTTCGGGCACCCGCTGCCAGAGAAAGGGTTGGTCGATTTACCGTTAATTTGTGACTGGCCGAACCGGCCGAAGCAGAAGGTCTGTTTTGAAACCGGTAAGTCTGCGCAAACAGAATATCAGGTGCTGGATTACGCCAGTGATAACAGCGCCCGCATACAGTTAAAACCGATTACCGGGCGCTCTCACCAGCTGCGTGTGCATATGCTGGCGCTCGGCCATCCGATCCTCGGTGATAACTTCTATGCGCACGACGAAGCAAAAGCGATGGCACCTCGCCTGCAGCTGCACGCGGAAAGCCTGAGCATTACCCATCCACAGTTCGGTACGCCGATGACGTTCCGGCAACCAGCGGATTTTTGATTTATTGCCCATCATCGACACGGGGCGACCGGAAAAAATGGTCGCCCCCTACGCGATACTGGGTAACGATCAAGATATAAGGGGCTGACCTTCTTTTTCGATCAGCCCGCTTTCACCGACTATTTGAATCCTTTTTCGCGTTTGATCAGGTCGTAAGCTCCCTGAATCTCCTGCGCTTTCTGCTTCGCCATCTCCATCATCTCTGGCGGTAACCCTTTTGCCACCAGTTTATCCGGGTGATGTTCTCCCATCAGCTTGCGATAGGCGCGTTTAATGGTGGTGCCATCATCGGTGCTTTTCACCCCCAGCACGCTACAGGCGTCTTCCAGCGTTGGTCCACGCTGCGCGCCAGCAAACCCGCCCTGCGACGATCCGCTGTATTGGGAACCACCGCCAAACTGCTGGCCGCTCGCCATCATGCGCAGGAACTGATCGAACTGCGCACGCGAAATACCCAGTTCTTCGGCAATCACATACAGCACCTGACGCTCATTGGGGTGCAACGAACCGTCGGCAAACGCCGCCTGAATCTGAATTTCCAGGAACATACGGATCAGGTCGAAACGACCAAAACAAGCGCTCCGCAGCTCACGCAGTTTGTCACGCAGAGGATAATCGCCCTCTTTGCCTTCGCGGAAAGCCTGCTGCGCGGCAATACGGCCATCGCTGTCCAACTGCATGCGATCCATCAGCAACGACGCCATCTGAATATCAGCATCCGTGACGCGGCCTTTTGACTTTGTCAGATGTCCCATCACCTGGAAGGTGGTGCGGAAAAACAGCGCCTGACGGGTTTGCTGGTTGGCGAAATACCCCTGACGGGCAGGCGAACGCGCTTTATCAATCAGGTGCCCGGCCAGAAGGCCAAAAAGTGCACCCCAGAAGCCTGCGCCGGACAATAAACCCAACACAAGACCCAATACTTTTCCCCAATAGCGCATATACTCCTCAATTCGCCATGCTGAAGGCTAAAAATTGCATTATCATACCTGTCATTTCTCTCATAGCCTATTGGTACGCGGCCAGACAACCAGAAGTATACCTGTCATAAAAGATGCAGGGTATGACTAGCGCAATGCAGTTCAGTACGTTAGTCTCTGACCGTTTGTCGGCATGATGCCAGTGATTACGGAATTCTCGATACCGCGTATGAATAAAAGACTACCTACGTTGCTGGCCACCTTGATTGGTTCAGCACTCTACAGCCATCAAGGGCTGGCTGATGACCTCGCATCCCAATGTATGCTTGGGGTGCCCAGTTACGACCGTCCGCTGGTACAGGGAAAGGCAACAAACCAATTACCCGTAACGATTGATGCAGATAGTGCCAAAGGCAATTATCCCGATGACGCAGTCTTTACCGGTAATGTGGATGTTCGTCAGGGCAATGGCCGTCTGCAATCTGATGAAGTTCAGCTGCATCAGAAAATGCTCAATGGACAGACGACGCCAACGCGTACTGTCGATGCTCTGGGTAATGTGCACTATGACGATAACCAGGTCATCCTGAAAGGTCCGAAAGCCTGGTCCAACCTGAATACTAAAGACACCAACGTGTGGAATGGTAATTACCAGATGGTCGGCCGCCAGGGGCGCGGTGAGGCTGACCAGATGAAACTGCGTGATGATAACCGTTATACCATTCTGGAAAACGGTACCTTTACCTCATGTCTTCCGGGGCAGAACAGCTGGAGCGTTGTCGGCTCTGAAATCATTCATGACCGCGATGAACAGCTGGCTGAGATCTGGAACGCCCGCTTTAAACTGGGCCCGGTGCCAATATTCTACAGCCCTTATTTACAGCTCCCGGTGGGTGATAAACGTCGCTCCGGTTTCCTGATCCCGAATGCAAAATACGGCAGTAACAGCGGCTTCGAATTTATGCTGCCGTACTACTGGAACATTGCACCGCAGGCCGATGCTACGCTGACGCCGCACTATATCAGCCGCCGTGGCGTGCAGTGGCAGAATGAGTTCCGTTATCTGACCGGCGCAGGCACTGGCCTGATGGAGTTCGACTATCTGAATTCCGACAGCGTCTATAACAGTGACCACCCGGATGATAAAGACGCCAATCGCTGGCTGTTCTACTGGAAGCATTCTGGCGTTTACGATCAGCACTGGCGTTTCAACGCCGATTACACCAAGGTCAGCGATCCTTACTATTTCACCGATCTCGACTCGGTGTATGGTTCGACCACCGACGGCTACGTGACGCAGAAGTTCAGCGTGGGTTATTCGGAACAAAACTGGGATGCCACCCTGTCGACCAAACAGTTCCAGATTTTCTCCACCAATGCGAATAACGATGTCTATCGCGCCGAGCCACAGCTCGACGTCAATTATTACAACAATGATGTTGGACCGTTCGATACGCATCTCTATGCGCAGGCAGTGAAATTCACCAACGTGAACGAGCGTCTGCCAGATGCTACGCGTCTGCATCTTGAGCCAACCATTGGCCTGCCAGTATCCAATGGCTGGGGCAGTATCAACACCGAAGCCAAGCTGCTGGCCACGCATTACGAACAGAACGATATTGATTATTACAACGCGCGCAACAGTGATAACCAGTTAAAGAACTCGGTAAATCGCGTGATGCCGCAGTTTAAAGTCGACGGCAAGATGGTGTTCGACCGGAATATGAACTGGTCACCGGGCTACACGCAGACGTTGGAACCGCGTGTGCAGTACCTTTACACCCCTTATCGTGATCAAAGCGACATCCGCGCCTACGACTCTACGCTGCTGCAAAGTGACTACACGGGCCTGTTCCGTGACCGGACATATAGCGGCCTGGATCGCATCGCTTCAGCTAACCAGGTGACCACCGGCGTGACCTCGCGAATTTTTGATAACGATCTGGTTGAACGTTTTAATGCTTCCATTGGTCAAATCTACTCGTTCACCCCCGCTCGTACCGGGTTGAACAACACGGATGATGACGATCGCGGCAGCCTGGTGTGGGCTGGCGACACCTACTGGAGGGTGAGTGACAACTGGTCAGCGCGCGGTGGACTGCAATACGACACTCGACTGAATAACGTTTCTCAGGGTAATGCCGTGCTGGAATGGCGTCGTGATGCTGACCGTATGGTGCAGCTGAACTACCGCTATACCAGTGAGGAATATGTTCAGCAGACGCTGACACAGTACAACAATGCGTTATACCAGAAAGGCATTTCGCAGGTGGGCGCGACAGCAAGCTGGCCTATCGCTGATGCATGGTCAGTCGTCGGTGCATGGTATTACGATACCAAGGCTAACCAGGCTGCCGATCAACTGCTCGGTGTACAGTACAGCTCTTGTTGTTATGCACTCCGACTGGGCTATGAACGCAAAATCACCAGTTGGGAAAACGACAGCAGTAAATATGACAATAAAATCTCGTTCAACATTGAACTGCGTGGCCTCAGCCCAAGCTATGGCTTAGGTACCGGTCAAATGCTGCGTCAGGGCATCCTGCCTTATCAACGCGCTTTCTGATGTTGTAATGTTTGGTATGCAAACCCGCAGTGCGGATAGAAGAATGGAAAAAGTATGAAGAACTGGAGAATGCTGATCCTCGGTGCAGCCCTGACAGCCAACACTGCGTTCGCAGCCCCGCAAGTTGTTGATAAAGTTGCCGCCATCGTTAATAACGGTGTAGTGCTAGAAAGTGACGTGGACGGCATGATGCAGTCCGTTAAAGGCCAGTCGCAGCAAGCCGGCCAGCAGTTACCGGATGATAAAACCCTGCGTCACCAGATCGTTGAACGTCTGGTGATGGACAATATCCTGCTACAGATGGCCAAACAGGCCGGTATTCAGGTGAGTGATGCGCAGCTGGATCAGGCGATTGGTAACATCGCCGCGCAGAACAAAATGAGTGTTGACCAGTTGCGTAGCCGCCTGGCGTACGATGGCATGAACTATGCCACCTACCGCGAGCAGATCCGCAAAGAGATGACCACCTCGGAAGTGCGTAACAACGAAGTGCGTCGTCGTGTCACCATCCTGCCGCAGGAAGTGGATCAGCTGTCAACCCAGATGGCGTCGCAGAACGATGCAGGCACTGAATTGAACATCAGCCACATCCTGTTGCCGCTGCCGGAAAACCCGACGCAGCAGCAGGTTGACGATCAGGAAAGTCTGGCGAAACAGCTGGCAGGTGAAGCCAAGTCCGGTGCCGATTTCGGTAAACTGGCCATCACCTACTCTGCTGACCCGCAGGCACTGAAGGGCGGTAACATGGGCTGGGGCCGTATTCAGGAGCTGCCATCCCTGTTTGCTCAGGCGCTGGTGACGGCGAAAAAAGGCGATATCATTGGTCCAATCCGTTCTGGCGTGGGTTTCCATATTCTGAAAGTTAATGATATGCGCGGTGATAACCAGAGCATTTCGGTAACCGAAGTTCACGCACGTCATATCCTGCTGAAGCCATCACCGATCATGACTGACGATCAGGCGCGTCAGAAATTGCAGGAAGTGGCTGCTGAGATCAAAAGTGGCAAGCTGACCTTTGCCGACGCGGCTAAACAGCTGTCGCAGGACCCGGGTTCAGCGAACCAGGGTGGCGATCTGGGCTGGAGCTCACCGGAAGTGTACGATCCTGCTTTCCGTGATGCCCTGCTGCGTCTGCAAAAAGGCCAGGTGAGCGGCCCGGTTCACTCTTCCTTCGGCTGGCATCTGATCCAGTTGCTGGATACCCGCAAGGTGGATAAAACCGACGCGGCGAAAAAAGAGCGTGCTTATCGTCTGCTGTTCAACCGTAAATTCTCGGAAGAAGCACAAACCTGGATGCAGGAACAACGTGCTGCTGCCTACGTGAAAATTCTGGATGCGAATGCTCAGTAATCAACGTGTGGTGATCACCCCCGGCGAACCCGCCGGGATTGGTCCCGATTTACTCGTTCAACTGGCACAGCTTGCCTGGCCCGTTGAACTGGTTGTCTGTGCTGACCCCGAGCTGCTGCGCACCCGCGCGGCAGCTTTGCATTTACCCCTTACCCTGCGCGAGTATCTGCCGGGCAGCCCGGCGCAACCTCAGCTGGCCGGGACGCTCACCGTGCTACCTGTGCTGCTGGCACAGCCGGTGGTGGCGGGTGAGCTTTGCGTCGATAACGGTCATTATGTGCTGGCAACCCTCGCCCGTGCCTGTGACGGCTGTCTGAGCGGTGAATTCGCCGCCCTGATCACCGGACCGGTACACAAAGGTGTCATCAACGACGCCGGTATCCCGTTTAGCGGGCATACCGAGTTCTTCGCCGAGCGCGCGGACTGTGAGCGCGTGGTGATGATGCTGGCAACGGAGGAGCTGCGCGTTGCGCTGGCGACCACCCATTTGCCGCTGAAAGATGTCGCTGCCGCCATTACCCGCGACAGCCTGCATGAAGTCATCACGATCCTGCACGCCGACCTGCAAAGCAAGTTTGGTCTGGCGTCACCGCATATCTTTGTTTGCGGTCTGAACCCGCATGCCGGGGAAGGCGGCCATATGGGCCGTGAAGAGATCGATGTGATTATCCCGGCGCTGGATGAACTCCGCCAGCGCGGTATACAGCTGACTGGGCCACTGCCAGCGGATACACTGTTCCAGCCCAAGTATCTGCAACATGCTGATGCGGTGCTGGCGATGTATCACGATCAGGGGCTTCCGGTGCTAAAATATCAGGGCTTTGGTCGGGCGGTGAATATCACCCTCGGTCTGCCATTTATCCGCACGTCTGTTGACCACGGCACAGCTCTCGAGCTGGCTGGAAGCGGTCAGGCTGATGCGGGCAGCTTTATGACGGCGCTTAACCTCGCCATTACCATGATTAAGAGCAGTAATGAATAGTCGCGTTCACCAGGGCCACTTCGCCCGCAAACGTTTTGGACAGAACTTCCTTAACGATCCGTACATTATCGAAAGCATTGTCAACGCCATCCACCCTCAAAAGGGCGAGGCGGTTGTCGAAATCGGTCCAGGCCTTGCTGCGCTTACCGAGCCGGTAGGCGAACGTCTGGATGCCATGACAGTGATTGAGATTGACCGCGATCTTGCCGCGCGTCTGCAAACTCATCCGTTCCTTGGCCCTAAGCTGACCATTTTCCAGCAGGATGCGATGGCTTTTGACTTCGCCGCGTATGCGCAGGAAAAAGGCCAGAAGCTGCGCGTATTTGGTAATCTGCCGTATAACATCTCGACGCCCCTGATGTTCCACCTGTTTAGCTATACCGGTGCCATTCAGGACATGCACTTTATGCTGCAAAAAGAAGTGGTTAACCGCCTGGTTGCCGGGCCGGGCAGCAAAGCCTACGGCCGTCTGACCGTCATGGCGCAGTATTACTGCCAGGTGATCCCGGTGCTGGAAGTCCCACCTGAATCCTTTACCCCGGCACCGAAAGTCGACTCTGCCGTGGTGCGTCTGATGCCATATGCACAGATCCCACACCCGGTTGACGATATTCGTGCCCTGAGCCGCATCACCACGGAAGCCTTCGGTAAACGCCGTAAAACTCTGCGCAACAGCCTCGGCCATCTTTTCTCTGCAGAAGCACTGGCAGAAATGGAGATTGACCCGACGTTGCGTGCAGAGAATATCAGCGTTGCACAATATTGCCGTATGGCGAACTGGTTGACTGCGCATCCTCAGCCGCAGGAGAACTGAGTATGAACGATACGCCCAAAGTCTGTGTTCAGGTACAAAGTGCCTATATTGCGTCACAGTCTGCACCTGAAGAAGAACGTTATGTGTTTGCTTACACCATCACGATACGTAATCTGGGGCGTATCCCGGTTCAGCTCATTGGCCGTTACTGGCTCATCACTAACGGTAACGGCCGGGAAACCGAAGTTCAGGGCGAAGGTGTAGTCGGTGAACAGCCGCACATCGAGCCTGGCGACGAGTTTCAGTACACCAGCGGGGCCGTTCTCGAAACCCCGATGGGCACCATGCAAGGTCACTATCAGATGATCGATGTCAACGGCGAACCGTTCACCGTTGATATCCCGGTCTTCCGCCTGGCGATTGCCACCCATATTCACTAATCCGGCCTTTTTGCATGAGCACTTATTTAATCGGCGATGTCCACGGTTGCTACGACGAATTGCGATCGCTTCTGAACCAGGTGGCCTTCGACCCTCAGGTTGATCAGCTCTGGCTGACGGGCGATCTGGTTGCGCGCGGGCCTGCTTCGCTTGAGGTTCTGCGTTTTGTGCGTTACCTCGGCGACTGTGTAAAAATGGTGCTGGGCAATCATGACCTGCATCTGCTGGCGGTCTACGCCGGTATCAGCCGCAACAAACCCAAAGATCGCATTACGCCATTGCTGGAAGCCCCTGACGCTGATCTGCTGATCAACTGGCTACGTCGCCAGCCGCTGTTACAGGTTGATGAAGAAAAAAAGCTGGTCATGGCCCACGCCGGGATCACCCCGCAGTGGGATATCGAGACGGCAAAAAGCTGTGCGCGTGAAGTGGAAGCGGTCCTCAGCAGCGATACTTATCCGCTGTTTCTGGATGCGATGTACGGTGATATGCCCAACAACTGGACGCCGGAACTCAGCGGCCTGGCGCGTTTACGCTTCAGTACCAATGCCCTGACGCGAATGCGTTTTTGCTTTCCGAACGGCCAGCTGGATATGATCGCAAAAGAAGCACCGGACAGCGCTCCCCCACCGCTAAAACCCTGGTTCACCATCCCCGGGCCGGTGTCGAATGATTACACCATCGCGTTTGGTCACTGGGCATCGCTGGAAGGAAAAGGCACGCCGGACGGGATCCTCGCCCTGGATACCGGTTGTTGCTGGGGAGGAACCTTGACGATGTTGCGCTGGGAAGATAAGCGGGTGTTTGTGCAGGTATCGAACCGCGAAAAAGAGATGTAGCTTGATTGAAAGGGTCGATCGGAAAAAATGATCGACCCCTACGGATTATCTGCGGTCTAAAATCTCAAAGCAGAAACTGTGCGAGTTCTTGTCGTCAGCGTCGTGGAACTCGCTGAAGGTTGACTGCCACTCATCCGGCTCGTAGTCCGGGAAATGCGTATCCCCTTCCACTTCCGCATCAATGTGCGTCAGATACAGACGGTCAGCACGTGCCAGCATCTGCTCATAAATACGCCCACCGCCAATCACCATAAGCTCTTCCACATCACCTGCAGTGTTTAGCGCCTCATCAATTGAGGTCACCCAGGTCACACCTTCGGCATCACCAGGACGGCTGCTGATCACGATATTCAGGCGGCCCGGCAACGGACGTCCAATGGACTCCCAGGTACGGCGGCCCATGATCACGGGTTTATTCAGGGTATGCTTTTTAAACCATGCCAGGTCGGCCGGCAGATGCCAGGGCATGGCATTTTCCATCCCAATCACACGGTCGGCCGCCAGGGCCGCAATCAGGCTAATCATCATATAAAACTCAGCAGGGGGTAAAATTGGCGCCATCATACGGAAAGGCGAAACTTTCGTCGATAGCTAACCGGAGGATATTCGGTAAAGGTTTTACAGGTTATCGGTTGCGTCACCTTCTGCTTGTTTTTTCCCCACATTAAACCAGGAGGCATGATAGAATCCGCGGCTCGCTCAGCTACAGACCGTCGTTATGTTAGAAACCAGTTTATTTGTCGCCACTATTGCAGCGCTCGGGATGCTTTCTCCCGGCCCTGACTTTTTCCTGATTATCAAAAATGCGGCCCGCTACCGACGCAGCGCGGCCATGATGACCGCAATGGGCGTGAACTGCGCCGTTGCCACGCATATGGCTTACTGCGTTGCCGGGCTGGCGGTGGTGATCACCACCACGCCGTGGCTGTTTATGCTGCTGAAATATGCCGGAGCCGGTTACCTGATCTACATCGGTATCCAGGCGTTACGTTCCCGTGGCAGCAGCAAAATGGATCTCAGTAACGTAGCACCTGAGCAGACCTCGCTGAAGAAAGCCTTTATGCAGGGTTACCTGTGCAACCTGCTGAACCCTAAAGCCACGCTGTTTTTCCTGTCGATCTTTACCCAGGTACTGAGCGTTGACTCCAGCGTGCATGAAAAGCTGTTGTATGCAGGTATTATCCTCGGCCTGTCGACGCTGTGGTGGCCGCTATTGGTGGTGCTGATCCAGAGCGCACCGGTACGTCGTGGCCTGACAAAAGCGCAACGCATTGTGGATAAACTGCTGGGCGGCGTGCTGATTGCGCTCGGTATTAAGGTGGCGTTGTCGTAGGGGTCAGGAACGCCCAGTCTTCGGCCCTGGCAGAACAATAGAACGGTAGTAGCCGCCCCTCTTTTTCAGTCGGTCAGTGACGCGGGTCTTACCCTTGGTGCGCACTGTCAGCACGGGGCGTTCGGAGAAATGATCGCCCCCAACAGCGCAGGTGACATCGTTCTGCCAGTCGTAACCAAAAAAAAACCCCGCCGAAGCGGGGTCTGTTGCTGTCACCTAAACCGGCGTTAAGCGTTGATCTGCGCGTGCATTTCCTGCACGGAGATCACCTGCTCGATAGCGCTGGCATTCAGTGAAGTGGTGGTGGCGAACGCACCATTCAGCGTGGTGTCGTAATGCACCTTGTACTGCAGCGCGCTGCGACGGATCAGCTTGGAATCCTCAATCGCCTGGCGGCCTGCGGTGGTGTTAACGATATAAACGTACTCACCATTTTTCACCCGATCCTGAATATGCGGGCGACCTTCGTGAACCTTGTTCACCTGGCGCACCTCAATTCCGGCCGCTTTCAGCACAGCGGCAGTACCTGCGGTGGCATCCAGTTCGAAACCAAAGTCCAGCAGACGGCGTGCCAGCTCAACGATGCGTTTCTTATCGCCTTCGCGCACTGACAGCAGCGCACGGCCACTTTTCTTCATGTTGCTCTGTGCGCCCAGCATCGCTTTACAGAAGGCTTCTGCAAAGTTACGGCCCACGCCCATCACTTCACCGGTCGAACGCATTTCCGGGCCAAGGATAGGGTCAACACCCTGGAACTTGTTAAACGGCAGCACCACTTCTTTCACCGAGTAATACGGTGGGATGATCTCTTTCGTCACACCCTGAGCAGCCAGCGTTTTGCCCGCCATTACGCGTGCGGCAACCTTCGCCAGCGGCATCCCGGTCGCTTTGGAGACAAACGGTACGGTACGCGCAGCACGTGGGTTCACCTCAATCAGGTAAACTTCGTTGTCTTTCACCGCAAACTGCACGTTCATCAGGCCGCGTACGCCCAGTTCAAAGGCCAGCTTTTTCACCTGGTCGCGCATCACATCCTGGATTTCCTGGCTCAGCGTATACGCTGGCAGTGAACAGGCTGAGTCACCGGAGTGAACGCCCGCCTGCTCAATGTGCTCCATAATGCCGCCAATCAGTACCTGCTCACCGTCACAGATGGCATCCACGTCGACTTCAACGGCGTCATCCAGGAAACGGTCCAGCAGAACCGGCGCATCATTCGACACAGACACCGCCGTGTTGAAGTAACGCTTCAGGTCGATTTCGTCATAGACGATTTCCATCGCACGGCCGCCCAGCACATAAGACGGACGCACCACCAGCGGATAGCCGATCAGCGCGGCTTTTTCGACCGCCATTTCAATGGCGGTCACGGTGGCGTTTGCAGGCTGTTTCAGGCCCAGGCGATCAACCGCCTGCTGGAAACGCTCACGATCTTCTGCACGGTCAATGGCATCCGGGCTGGTGCCGATTACCGGCACGCCTGCGGCTTCCAGCGCACGCGCCAGCTTCAGTGGCGTCTGGCCACCGTACTGCACGATCACGCCTTTAGGCTTCTCGATACGCACGATTTCCAGCACGTCTTCCAGGGTCACCGGCTCAAAGTAGAGGCGGTCTGAGGTGTCGTAATCGGTAGAGACGGTTTCCGGGTTACAGTTGACCATGATGGTCTCGAACCCGTCTTCGCGCAGCGCCAGCGAGGCATGTACGCAGCAGTAGTCGAACTCGATGCCCTGGCCGATACGGTTTGGACCGCCGCCCAGCACCATGATTTTGTCACGGTCCTGGTTAGGATTCGCTTCGCACTCTTCTTCATAGGTGGAGTACATGTAGGCAGTGTTGGTGGAGAATTCTGCCGCACAGGTATCAACACGTTTGTAGACCGGGTGCAGGTTATGCTGCTCACGCAGCGCACGGATTTCTGCTTCAGGCACACCCGCCACATCGGCCAGGCGTGCATCGGCAAACCCTTTACGCTTCAGGGCGCGCAGGAAATCATAGTTCAGGCCGTTAACGCCCTGCTCGGCAACCTGCTGCTCCAGCTTCACCAGCTCTTCAATCTGCACCAGGAACCAGCGGTCAACGTTGGTCAGCGCGAACACATCGTCCACACTCATCGCAGCACGGAAGGCGTCAGCGATGTACCAGATACGGTCGCAGCCAGCATCTTTCAGCTCGCGACGAATGGTGGTCAGCGCTTCCGGGTCATCAAGGCTCACTTTCGGGTCAAAGCCGTTGGCACCCACTTCCAGACCGCGCAGAGCTTTCTGCATTGATTCCTGGAAGGTGCGGCCAATCGCCATCACTTCACCGACAGATTTCATCTGCGTGGTCAGACGGTCATTGGCACCGGCAAACTTCTCGAAGTTAAAGCGCGGGATCTTCGTCACAACGTAGTCGATGGACGGTTCGAAGGAGGCAGGAGTCAAACCACCGGTGATGTCGTTGGTCAGCTCATCCAGCGTAAAGCCGACGGCCAGCTTGGCGGCGATTTTTGCAATCGGGAAACCGGTCGCTTTGGATGCCAGCGCGGAAGAACGCGATACGCGCGGGTTCATCTCAATGACAATCAGACGACCGTTTTCCGGGTTAACCGAGAACTGTACGTTTGAACCGCCGGTTTCCACACCGATTTCACGCAGTACCGCCAGCGAGGCGTTACGCATGATCTGGTACTCTTTGTCGGTCAGCGTCTGTGCTGGCGCAACCGTGATGGAGTCACCGGTGTGAATCCCCATCGCATCGAAGTTTTCAATCGAGCAGACGATGATGCAGTTGTCGTTTTTATCACGCACCACTTCCATCTCGTACTCTTTCCAGCCAATCAGCGACTCATCAATCAGCAGCTCATTGGTGGGCGACAGGTCGAGGCCGCGCTCGCAAATCTCTTCAAACTCTTCGCGGTTGTAAGCGATACCGCCGCCCGTGCCACCCATGGTGAATGACGGACGGATAATGCACGGGAAGCCCACGTCAGCGGCAACCGCCAGCGCTTCTTCCATGGTGTGGGCGATACCGGAACGCGCGGTGTCGAGGCCGATTTTCTTCATCGCGACGTCGAAACGACGACGGTCTTCGGCTTTATCGATGGCATCCGCAGTGGCGCCGATCATCGTGACACCAAATTCAGCCAACACGCCCTGACGTTCCAGCTCCAGCGCACAGTTCAGCGCAGTCTGGCCGCCCATCGTTGGCAGCACGGCATCCGGGCGCTCTTTCTCAATGATTTTGCGCACCACTTCCCAGTGGATAGGTTCGATGTAGGTCGCATCGGCCATATCCGGGTCGGTCATGATGGTGGCAGGGTTGGAGTTCACCAGGATAACGCGGTAGCCCTCTTCACGCAGCGCTTTACACGCCTGGGCACCCGAGTAGTCAAATTCGCAGGCCTGGCCGATTACAATCGGGCCAGCACCAAGGATCAGGATACTTTTTATGTCTGTACGTTTTGGCATTTTCTTTCTCTCCCGATCTTATTTAGCAGCTTTAATCAGTTCGATAAAGTGATCGAACAATGGGGCAGCATCGTGCGGGCCTGGGCTGGCTTCCGGGTGACCCTGGAAGCTGAAGGCTGCTTTATCGGTGCGGTGAATACCCTGTACCGTATGGTCAAACAGAGAGGTATGGGTCACACGCAGATTTGAAGGCAGCTGGCTATCGTCGACGGCAAAACCGTGGTTCTGGGCGGTAATCATCACAGTATTGTTATCGTGATCTTTCACCGGGTGGTTACCACCGTGGTGACCCAGCTTCATCTTCACGGTTTTAGCACCGCTGGCCAGCGCCAGTAACTGGTGGCCAAGGCAGATACCGAATACCGGAATGTCGGTTTCCAGCAGGCGTTTAATCGCCGTAATCGCATAGTCACACGGTTCCGGGTCACCAGGGCCGTTAGAGAGGAACACACCGTCCGGGTTCAGCTTCAGCACATCTTCAGCGGAAGTCTGCGCCGGAACAACGGTCAGGCGGCAGCCGCGATCAACCAGCATACGCAGAATGTTACGCTTCACGCCGTAGTCGTAAGCGACAACATGGAACGGCAGTTCTGCATCAGTCTTCGGCGCAGGCAGTTCACCTTCCAGCGTCCAGCTTCCCTGCTGCCATGGGTAGGCATCCGGGGTGGTCACTTCTTTCGCCAGGTCCATGCCTTTCAGGCCAGGGAAGGCTTTGGCTTTTTCCAGTGCCACGGCGGCGTCCAGCGCATCGCCCGCAATGATACAGCCATTCTGTGCCCCTTTTTCGCGCAGCAAACGAGTCAGCTTACGCGTATCGATATCGGCAATAGCGACAATGTTGTGGCGAGTCAGGTAATCAGACAGGCCTTCTTCATTGCGGTAGTTGCTGGCAATCAGCGGTAAATCACGGATAACCAGACCCGATGCATGTACCTGAGAAGATTCTGCGTCAGCGGAGTTGGTGCCGACATTGCCGATATGGGGATAAGTAAGAGTGACGATCTGGCGGGAATAGGAGGGATCAGTGAGGATTTCTTGATAACCGGTCATTGACGTGTTGAAAACAACTTCTCCCACTGCCGAACCGATTGCCCCGATGGCCCGACCGTGGAATTGGGTTCCGTCTTCCAGAACCAATAGCGCTGACTTAATCAAAACATCCTCCAGGGAATAAACAGTCACAATATCTGCATATTAATTCAGGAATGACCCCAAAATCAATGCAAAAACTGCCTGACTGCTCAGTTTTTGGCAAATTGCGCGCATTCTAATGATAGCCCTCGCTATTGTCTACCCTGCGAGGAGGTTTTTCTGCGTTTTTTAACTAACTGAGCGTAAAACCGGAAGATTTACCCTGAAAGCATGACACATCCTGGCCATAAAATCGGTTGCCTGAACGATTGTGCATAATTTTAGGGGGTAGAGAGTGAAAAAGTGGACCAAATGGTCAAAAATAGCGTTTATCGAGGAATAAAAACAGTGATAACACCAAAATATAACAACAACACGAAAGATTAATGATTAACCCGTCATTATTACAAAAACAAAAAGGGCAATAAAATTATTGCCCACCCAATCAGAACCTTATGATTGAAATAACCACATCACGATGGTACACAACACTTATAAATCATCAAGATTAAGAACGCTACGCATATCATGAAGGCCTGTTTTATGCGCTTTCAACCATACTGCTGCACGAACTGCGCCATTAGCGAAGGTCATGCGGCTTGAAGCCTTGTGGGTTATCTCTACCCGCTCGCCAATATCTGCAAACATCGCCGTGTGCTCACCAACGATATCCCCGGCACGTACAGTGGCAAAACCGATGGTCTGTGCTTCACGCTCACCGGTGTAACCTTCGCGGCTATAGACCGCATGCTCATTCAGGTTCCAGTTCATCGCATCAGCAATGGCTTCACCCATCGCCAGCGCGGTACCCGATGGTGCATCCACTTTATGACGGTGATGCGCTTCGATGATCTCGATATCCGCGTAGTCACCCATCACTTTGGCGGCTTTCTCCAGCAGCTTCAGCACCAGGTTAACACCTACGCTAAAGTTGGCGGCAAACACGATGCCGATATCGGCAGAAGCGGCTTTGATGGCGGCTTTACCTTCTTCATCGAAACCGGTGGTACCAATAACCATCGCTTTTTTATGCTGACGGCAAAACTCCAGATAGTGCAGCGTGCCTTCCGGGCGGGTGAAATCGATCAAGACATCGAAATCATTCACCACTGCATCAAGGTTATCCGTCACTTTAATGCCCAGTACACCACAACCTGCCAGTTCTCCGGCATCTGCGCCCGTCAGCGACGAACCTGAACGCACCAGCGCTGCGCCCAAACGCGTACCTTCAGCCTGAACCGTTGCCTGAATCAGCTGACGCCCCATACGCCCTGCGGCTCCCACAATGGCGATACGGATTTCTGCATTACTCATAATTATTCATTCCTGACAGATTTCTATTCATTCAAGCCGCATACAGATTAACCACCGGTTAACGTCTGCGCCACAATTAAAACCAGATAATAAGAATTTTACGCCAGCGCGTGAGGATTATCAGTAAAACAGATTTTGTAAGGATTGGGGAAGGGAAAATGGGATGGGCGGTGAGTGAAAAAAGGGTCGCCCTCTGAGGGACACCCACAAAAATGAATGGCTGGCAGTCTGGCTTCAGGTCCGGGGCCAGTTTGAGCACGCCGGAACGGCAACGGCCGCATATATGCGGGCCTCGGCACGCGACGTCCTGTCGCGTGCCGCCCGGCTTACCTCAAACTGGCCCCATCCCCACAGAACGGTTGCTCGCTGTGAATGTTAA